>NZ_NXLO01000002.1:0-300000 GCF_003364295.1 Helicobacter sp. MIT 99-5507 | reverse complement strand
TTGTCGCAGGAAGAAGTGCATCTTCATATACTGCACAAATTGGTGTTATGAAAATGACAGAAGAAATAAGTGCAATGAAAACGATGAATTTTAATTTATTAAATTTTATTGTTTTGCCTAGATTTATCGCCCTTGTTGTCTCATTTCCATTAATGGTGTTTTTATCAGATTTAGTATCAATATTTGGCTGTATGATATTTTTAAAAGCTGGATTTAATATATCATTTAATGATTATATTTCACAATTTATAGAATTTGTAGAAATAAATAGCTTTTGGACTGGAATCATAAAAGCACCATTTTATGCAGCAGTGATTGCTATTGTTGGCTGCTTTGTCGGATTTAGAGTGAAAAATAGCACTCAAAGTGTTGGAGAAAAAACAACAGCAAGCGTTGTTTATGCTCTATTTGGTGTGATTTTGGTAAATGCGATATTTTCTCTAATTTTTACGGAGCTTAGATTTTGAAAAATATAATCGAAGTAACAAACCTAACTACCTCATATAAAAATAGAATAATCCAAGATAATATCAGCTTTAATGTCAAATATAGAGAGATTTTTGGAATCTTAGGCGGAAGTGGAAGTGGTAAATCAACCTTGCTTAGCACAATGATTTATCTAAAAAAGCCTGTGAGTGGAAGTATAAAGATTTTTGATTTAGATATTTGGAAAATAAATCAAAATAAAAGAAGTGTCCTTCTTAGAAAATGTGGCGTTGTATTTCAATTTGGAGCATTGTATTCATCGCTAAATGTGCTTGATAATGTCGGAATTATGCTTGAAGAATATAGCTTTTATCCTAAAAAAATCATAAATGAAATATCGCAATATTTTATCAATATCGTTGGATTACCAAACTATGTAAAAGATATGTATCCGCATGAATTAAGTGGTGGAATGAAAAAAAGAGTAGGACTTGCAAGAGCACTTGCTTTTAATCCAAAGATACTTTTTCTTGATGAACCAACAAGCGGTTTAGACCCAAAAAGTGCAGAGAATTTCGATAAACTAATATTAAAATTAAGAGATCATTTTAATTTAAGTGTTGTGATGGTTACTCATGACCTTGATTCTATAAAAGACATAACAGATAGATTTATCTTGCTTGATAATTCAAAAATATTATTTTCTGGAAGTCTGCAAGATTTTAGACATAGTCAAGCAAACAACATAGATAATCTATTAAAATCAAAAAGAGGAGAGCGGCTATGGAGAGAGGGGTAAATTATATTTTAATTGGCTCGTGTTTTATTGCTACTTTGATTAGTTTAGTTGTTTTTATATTTTGGTTTAGTGGTAATGATGAATTTGGAAATAATGTAAAAAAATATAAGGCATATTCAACGACAGCGCTACCTGGATTAAAACCTAATAGCTCTATAAAATATAAAGGGATAAATGTAGGAAAAATTACAGATATCAATTTTAAAGATAATAATTTTGATGAAGTAGAGTTTGATTTGATTATTAGAGAGGATTTGCCAATAAAAAAAGATTCTATTTTAGAAGTCGATCAAAGTGGGATACTTGGACATAGCTTTTTAAGTCTTATACAAAATGATTCAAGCAATGATATGCTTGATTCTGGTGAGGCATTGCAAATCAATACAGGCGGAATCTCTCAAATACTAAAATCTGCACCAAATATAACAGAAAAGATTGATATTTTATTAGAAAATGCAAATGAAATAATAAGCCCACAAAATACCAAAAATATCACAAGCATATTAGAATCTATAAAAGATTCTGCTATTAAATTAAATAAAATGATGTCTATGGTGCAAGAAAATACAGAAGAGATAAGCTCCCTTATTTCAAATGTAGATAAAATATCAAATACTGCAGATACAATGCTAAAGACTATCAATCAAAAAGTAAATAATGGAGAATATGACATAAGAGATATTTTAACTCCATCGCTAATGTCTATTGAAAATTCGATGAATAATATAAACAAACTAGCAAAAGATGGCTCTAGTTTGCTTAAAGATTTAAGAGAAGACCCTTACAATACAATATTTGGATATAAGGAAAAATAATGAAATATAAAATATTGACATTAATATTTATAGCTGTATTTTTTAATGCTTGTATAAATATAAATTTAAAAAGTGAGCTACCAAGTATAAATTATTACAAATTAGACACTCTAGAATCAGAATCTAAAATATGCGGTGCTTATGATTTTATAGGATTGGTTGATATAGAAGTGCCAAGCAAATATCAAAATGCAAAAATCACATATAGCCAAAATGGTAAAGTAAGCGAGCTAGAGGGAGTAAATTTTACAAATGATATAGGAAGCGAGCTAGAAATAATACTAATAAAAGAGTTTTATAAGCATTGTTTAAAAATCATCAATCCTCCATTTAGTGGCATTAAAATGGAATCTTATTTAAAGATAAGATTGCTTGATTTTGAGATACAAAAAGACACAATGGAAGCTGTTATCAGCTTTTCATATCAAATAACCTCAAAAGGGCAAATCCATCAAGCAGGAATTGTTGCT
This sequence comes from Helicobacter sp. MIT 99-5507, assembly GCF_003364295.1. Taxonomy (NCBI): domain Bacteria; kingdom Pseudomonadati; phylum Campylobacterota; class Epsilonproteobacteria; order Campylobacterales; family Helicobacteraceae; genus Helicobacter; species Helicobacter sp. MIT 99-5507. The sequence goes on along the minus strand of NZ_NXLO01000002.1, from coordinate 297,490 downwards.
AAAAGAGAAAAATTAGATTCATTTGATGAAGAAACTATCATAAAAACAATGCAAAATATTTCAATATCATCTATGAAAGAATTAGCAAATATATTGATACCAAAATACTAAAAAAGGCATTGCAATGATAGTAACTCGTTTTGCTCCAAGCCCCACTGGATATTTACATATAGGAGGGCTTAGGACGGCTTTATTTAATTTCTTATATGCAAAAAAAAATAAAGGTAAATTCTTACTTCGTATCGAAGATACAGATTTTAATAGAAATAGTATTGAAGCTACAGAAGCGATTATAAAGACATTTGATTGGGTTGGACTTAATTATGATAATGATGAGGTCATCTATCAATCAAAGAGACTAGAAATATATAAAAAATACATAGATATTTTGCTAGAAAAGAATCTTGCTTATTATTGTTATATGACAAAAGAGGAATTAGATAGTTTAAGAGAACAGCAAAAAAAAGAAGGTAAAACTGCAAAATATGATAATAGATATAGAGATTTTACTGGAATCCCACCAAAAGTGCAGCCTGTCGTAAGGATAAAAGCACCACTTGATGGAAGTATAGAATTTATAGATAAACTAAAAGGCAAGATTGTAATTAATGCAAAAGAAATGGATGACTTTATTATTGCAAGAAGTGATGGCACGCCAACATATAATTTTGTAGTAGCAATCGATGATGCCCTAATGGGTGTAACTGATATAATAAGAGGTGATGACCACCTTACAAATACACCAAAACAAATATTAGTATATAAAGCGCTTGATTTTAAGATTCCAAATTTTTGCCATATTCCAATGATATTAAACAAAGAAGGAAAAAAGCTAAGCAAAAGAGATGGTGCTTTGAATGTTATGGAATATAAAGAAATGGGATATTTAGGAGAATCTTTACTAAATTTCTTGCTTAGACTTGGTTTTAGCTATGGAGACAAAGAAGTATTTAGCATGCAAGAAATGATAGATTTATTTACCCTAGATAATCTAAGCAGCTCACCATCAATATATAATGAGAGCAAATTGTTATGGTTAAATAACTTACATATAAAAAATACACAAAATGAAAAATTAGAAAAAATGCTAAATATCAATCTAGAATCTAGCAAAAAAGAAGTTTTGCTAAAAGAAACTAAAGAGCGAGCAAATACTCTAATAGAGCTAAAAGATATGATAGATTCTATACTAAAAAAAGTAGAATCTTATGATGAAAAAATGAATGCAAAAATAGATAAAGAAATAAAAGAAATGCTTATTCCTGCGATAGATTCTATTAATAATTTTGATAGCATTGAAAATATAAGCCATTGCTTGCATAATTTTGTAGAAGATAAAAATATCAAAATTGGTAAATTATTTAGTGCCCTGCGATGTGCCTTGCTTGGAAAAAGTGGCGGGATTGGCATAAATGAACTTATTTTTATACTTGGAAAAGATGAAGTAAAAAATAGGATAAATACATTTTTAAACAAAGCTAATTAAAGCTTTGCTTCAATGCTGTGCATGATTTCTTTGTGATATAGTGGCTTGTAGTTTATTACTTTATACATTATATAAAAATACAATATAGGCATCAAAAAGTATAAGAAAAATACATTTAATATATATTTGATACTTAAACTTAAAATCACGCTAAGACTATCGCCTATTACTTGCATGCTTTTTAATATTTTTGCTTTTGCTTCATCTAAAGTCTTTTGAGTGGCGTCTATTGGGTCTATTATCGTATTTGTGATAGCCTGTGCGGTATCTTGTATATTTTTACCAAAAATACCAATCTCGCCTATTACTTTAGATAATGTGCCTCTTGTATCGCCTAGCTCTCTAATTTCTATTTCAACCTTAGGATTAATTCCTAAAATATCTTTTATATGATGTATCTTTTTATCTAAATCATCATTAATAGTCATATTTGCTTGATTGGATATGATTTTTATTGCACCGATATATAGATTTAGCCCAGGATTAAAAAATAATAAAATAATTAGAATCTTTGTTGCAATAGATTTAAATTGAGGGATAAATCTAAAAGCAAAAAATAAAATAATTAGAATCTTTATAAATAGAATCTTATTTACAATAAGCAAAACATATTGGATTCCAATCAAAATATTTGCAAGAAAGAAAAAATTAAATATCTTATCTAATATATCGCTAATCCCATCGGTTAGAGGAATTGCCCCAGATATTATTTTTAGCACTGATACAATGCCAATATTTGTTAGTGCAAAGCTAAAAGAATCTTCTATATATTTCATCGCACTTTGATTGTATAAATCAAACATAGCAAAAACAAAAAATACTAAAAAAATAAGTGTTAAAAATAATTCATTTTTATTTAAAAAAATACGAAGTATCATAGATTTTTTAGATCTCCTTGTATTGCATTCAAGATACTTTGGGTATCAAGATTTAAGATTTTTTCTACTTCTTGTGTCTTGCCATGTGGAATGAAGATATCTTGAAATTCAAAACTTTTTATTTTAGTAAATATAGAATCTTCTAATAAAATATAGCTAATATTTTGTGCTATGCCACCAAGCTTTACACCATCGCTAAATATATATAGTTTTTTATGAGTTTTGGCTATCTCTTTTATCAAACCAATATCAAGGGGCTTAGCAAATCGCAAATCAACTAAAGTAGCTTTATTTTGTAGTGCTTCATTTACCAAATGTGCCCTTCCTACTCCATTTCCAAAACCTAAAAATGCAATATCGCTTCCTTTATTTAGGATCTCAGCTTTGCCTAATTCAAAATTATTATTTTGATATGTTTTATTTGGCAACAAAAAACCACCTCTAGGATATCTAAAAGCTAGTGGCGAATCATTATAATTTGTGGCAAACTCTAAGGCTAACTCTAAGCTTTCATCATCTCTTGGGGCGTAAATAACCATATTTGGAATAAGATTTAGATATGAAATATCAAATGCACCTTGATGAGTTTCCCCATCTTCACCAACAATACCCGCTCTATCAATGGCAAACTTCACAGGTAAATTCATAATACTTACATCGTGTATAATGCTATCAAATGCTCTTTGTAAAAATGTAGAATATATAACAACAAATGGCTTATATCCCTCTTTTGCCATCGCTGCCATTGAAGTTGTAGCATGAGCTTCTGCAATAGCTACATCAAAAAAACGATTTGGGAAACTATCAATCAAGAGATCAAGCCCTGTGCCACTTGGCATAGCAGCAGTAACGCCTACTATTTTTTCATCTTTTTTTGCTAATTCTAATAATTTATTTGCAAAGATTTTAGTTGGATTAATTGATTTTGTAGGATTTAGTGGAATCCCTGTATCTATGCAAAATGGCGGGACACTATGCCATTTTTCATATTTTCCTTCAGCAATCTTATATCCATATCCTTTAGTAGTTTGGGTGTGTATTAAAACAGGTGAATTAAAATTCTTTGCTTTTTGAAATATATTTATCAATTCACTTATATTGTGTCCATCTATTGGTCCAATATAATTTAATCCTAATTCTTCAAATAAGATTCCTGGAGTTATTAATTTAAAAGATTCTTCAAATCGTTTTGCCATATAAGTGGCACTATCTGGTAAATTTTGTAAAATCTTTTTTATTCCACCTCTTACTTCTTGATAAAATTTTGTAGCAGTTGTGGTAGATAAATACTTGCTAATTGCACCTATTGGCTTGCTAATGCTCATTTCATTATCATTTAATATAATAATCATTGGGTATTTTATATCCCCTATCTCATCAAGTGCCTCATAAGTCAAACCAGCACTCATAGCACCATCACCAATTAATACAATAGGGATTCTATGTTCATTATTTAATCTTATTGCTCTTGCAGCACCTACACCAAGAGAAAGCGAGGTAGAGCTATGCCCAGCTATAAAATAATCACTACTAGATTCGCTTGGCTTTGTAAATCCGCTTATTCCATTTGTTTGTCGCAGTGTATCAAAGCTATCCCATCTATCTGTTATTAATTTATGAGCATATGCTTGATGGCTAACATCAAAAATAAAAGGATATTCTTTGCAGTCAAATACATAATGCATGGCAATTATTAGCTCAACACTACCAAGATTCGAGCTTAAATGTCCGCCATTTTTGCTAACAACTTCTATTATTCTATTTCTAATACTTTCTGCTTGCGCACATAATTCATCTATACTCATGTTTTTTAGATCAATCATTTAAAATCTCACTTTAAAAATCTAATCTCTAAAATTTTCCAATACACTTTGTTTTAGAATCTGATATCTTGACATTATATTTCCATCAATATTGCCATTATCACTAATTACTACAACCCCACCTTTTTGAATTGCATCATCACTTTTTATTTTGATATTTTGATTATTTTTAAAGACATTGTTTAAATGTTCAAAATCTATTGGATTTACTTTGATGATGATATTTAGATTTGTGCTCATTGATTGGAGCAATTCCTTGCTTATTAAAGCTGCTATTTTTGAGCTATTTGTATCAACTTCTTTTATTATTACTTCTTTTGCTATGTCAAGAGCAATCGAGCTTAATTCAGATTCTAGATTTACTATTTGTTTTTTTATATTTTCTATTGTTTCATTTAGTGTTATGATGGATTTTGTGACTTTTTCTTTTTCTTTTTCTAATTCATCTTTAAAATTTAATGTTGCTTTTAATTCTCCTTCTTTAAAGCCTTCTTCTCTTGCTGTTTTTTCTTTTTCATTTATTTGTGATTGTAATTTTTCAAATTGTATTTGAAAATTATTTAATGAATTCGACAAATCATCACTTTTAATCAAAAGTTTTTCTATTAACTCTTTTTCTATACTGCTTTGTATCATTGATACTTGACTTTGAGTAGGTATATTTTCTTCTATATGAATATTTTTTTTAGTTTCTTTTATCTCTTTTGTATTTATTTTTTTAAACTCATATCTTGCCATATTGTGATTATCTAATTCTTGTGAAGAAATAATACTTTTATCATTACTATTCAACAACATCATCTTCTTCGCCTATTTGTATAGTTCCTTGTTCTGATAGAGTTTGGACAAGTTCTACCACTTTTCTTTGAGAATTTTCTACATCCCTTACCTTAACAACACCTAGATATTGTAATTCTTCTATGAATTGCTCTCCTGCTCTTTGACTCATATTTGATAAGAATTTCTGTTTTAATTCTTCTGGTGCTGATTTTAAGGATAATGTCAAATCCTTTTTATCAACATTTTTTAATATTTCTCTAATTGCATTATTATCAAGTTTGACAATGTCTTCAAATGTAAACATCATCTCTTTGATTTTGGCTGCTAATTGCTCATCAATTTGCTCAATATGAGCTATTGTAGTTTTAGCTGCTTTTTGTCCTAAGCGATTAAATATCTCTGCAACAGCTCTTGGACCACCAACTTCGACTTTATAACTAGTAAGAGAATCTAGCTGATTTTCTAATACCGCTGAAACTCTCTTTACAATAGGTGGTGCTATATCTCCCAAAGATGCCATTCTTATTGCAACATCGGCTCTTTGATTATCAGAAAAATAGCTCAAAGTCTCTGCTGCACTATTTGAATCCATATGTGCAAGAATCAATGCTATTGCTTGTGGGTGCTCGCCTGCAATAAATTCTGCAAGTTGTTGTGGTCTTACTTTTGATAAATATGAGAAATTTTGAGCAGTTTGCATTTGTTTTGATAATTTATCAAGCACTCTTTTTGCTTCATCTGGACCAAGAACGCGATATAATAACTCTTTTGCATACTCAAAACCACCAGCATTTATATATTGATTTGATTGGAAAATAGCGTAAAATTCTTCCAATATAGCTGCACCAACATTTTTATCTGTGCCTTTGATTTGTGCTATATATTTAGAAATCTCTGTAATAGAATCTATATCTAAGTGAGCGAAAATATCACCTGTGATACCATCACCTAGTTGAATTAATAAAATTGCAATTTTTTCTGCCATAGAGAATTCATCATATTGCGCACGTTGCTTTGGTGTTAGATTGAAAGCCATTTATTCTCCTTTCTTGCTACTAATTTCTTCTATCCCTAATTCATCATGTATCAAGGTTTGAAATAAATTTGCCACTTCACTTGGATTTTCTGCAACCATAGTTTTCATTTTTTCTAATAACACATCATATTTGATTTCATCTTCATTAAAATTGCCAAGTCCAAGTTGATCTTCGATTTTCTTTCTCATATCATTTATTCTATTACTTTCTTCCTCACTATCATCAATTTTAAGCAAGGATTCAACATCATCTTCGACATTATCTGAAACATCAAGCATTCTTTCTGCAAATGGTGCAATAATCTTTTTGTAAAAAATAAAGATAATAATTGCAACAAGTATATATTTCAAAAGTGGAATAAATGGAGATAAGGTAGCTGCAAGCTTTTCTAATGTAGTTTTTGGTTTGTAGGAATCTGTAGCTGAATTTAGCTTGAAGTTACTTACACTAACTTCATCACCTCTAGTTTCAGAAAACCCTATAGCTTGTTTTACTAGATTGCTTATTTCGCTCATCTTTTCGGCACTAATTGGAATATATGATAATTTTTGTGTTCCATTTTCATTTACTAATTCATAATCACCATCAACTACAACGGCAGCACTTAGTCGCTTTAATGTGCCAAATTCACCCTTTATTTGGGATATAGTTTTGCTTATTTCATAATTTGTGGTAGTTTGATTTTTTTCATACAATTCTCTAGATTCTATTGAATCTAGCCCTTGAACAGGACCAATATTACTAACTGCACCAGGGACGCCTCCTATCTCTGGCTCTTTTCCTCCTTGTCTTCTTTCTTCAAGATTCTGCTCGCTTCGCACTACATTATTTGGATCAAATATCTCTTGTGTGCTATTTTTTTGTGAGAAATCAAATTCTGCAGTAACTTTTGCTACAACTCTATCTTTTCCACCTACAACAAGTGATAAAACATCTAAGATCTTGTCTTCTAGAATCTTTTCATAATTATTTTTATATTTTAATTGTGTATTTATAGCTTCCGATGTGATAGTATTTTCATCATTTGAACCTAAAGTCTCACCATTTTGATTAACAATAGTTACATTTTCTTTAGTAAGCTTTGATACGGCAGATGATACAAGATTCTTGATACCATCTATTTGAGAAGCAGAAAGATACATATTTGGACGAATATTTAACACAACAGAGGCTGTTGGCAGGACTTCTTGACTTACAAAAACACTATCTTTTGGCAAAGCTATATGGACGGTGGCATGATCTATTGGCTTTAGACTTTCAATCGTCCTTGATAATTCGCCCTCTGTTGCTCTTATCAATTTTACTTGCTGTTCAAATTCTGTCATTCCAAAAGATTGCTCATTAAATATCTCAAAGCCAACTTTACTATTTTTTGGAATACCATTGCTGCTTAGGGCTATTCTTTGCTCATATACTACATCTTTTGGAACTAAAATCGTATCTTCTTTTGGAATCTTATAAGGGATATTATTGCTTTGCAAGTGTTGAATCACCAAAGCATTATCACTTGAGCTTAGTCCTTCAAAAAGGACATCATAATTGTTATTTTCATTCCTTTGATTTATAGAAAATACGACAAAATATGAAAGAAACAATACAACAACAACAATGCCACCTATAATGACTATTCTTTGTCGTTTATTTAATCTCTCATATAATCGTAAAAACTGATTAAATAATCCCTTTATATCCAATTGTTACCTTTTTAAATATTTATCTATTAATTTTATAGTTGTTTTATTTTGTTCTCTTAAACCTATTGTGATTCTTATTGCATTTATTCCATATGATTTTAAATCTCTAATTATTACACCTTGTTTTAAAAGATATTCACATAAGCTACTAGAATCTATACTTTTTGGCAACATAAATGTAATAAAATTTGTATAAGATTCTATAAAATCTATATTTTTGCTTTTGGCAAAATCTTCATACACTTTCATTTCTTTAAAGTTATTTTTAAGGCTATTTTTTAGAAAAGTAGAATCTTCTAATGCAATAATAGCCGCTTTTAGCGAAAGATTTGTGATATTAAATGGTGCTCTAAGTTTTGATAACATCTCTATAAAATTAGAATCTGCTATTCCATATCCAATTCTAAGCCCACCTAAGCCATATAATTTTGAAAAAGTGCCAAGATAAATGCAATTTTTATATTTTTTGATTATTTCTTTTGGTTTTATCTCTTTATTTTTATCTTTATATGCAGCAAATTCGCCATAAGCACAATCAAGAGCTACAATCGTATCGCTTGATATAGAATCTAAGATTCTATAAACTTCACTTCTATCCAAACAATCTCCAAGAGGATTATTTGGAATACATAAAAATACTAAATTTGGCTTTGATTTTTGATAAATTTCTATAAATTGATCTGCATTATGCACTCCATCTTTTGTCTTTAAGACTTTTGCTTGATTATGTGAAGCATAAATCTCATACATAGCAAATGTCAAAGAGCTTGTTAGTATTTTATCCTCACTGCCACAAGTAGCTTGAACTAGCAATTCTATAATTTGATCGCTACCCTGCCCTATGATGATATTTTTAGAATCTACTTTATATTTTTTAGCTAGTGATTTTTTTAGCTCAAACATAGAATCATCTGGATATCTATATGAATTTTTTGCTTCTTTTTTTATAGCTTTTATTACTTTTTTAGAAGTCCCAAGTGGATTTTCATTACTTGCTAATTTTATTATATCTTTTTGTCTTATCCCATAGTCTCTTATTACAAGTTCTATAGGCTTTCCAGCCTCATAGGATTTAAGAGAAGATAGATGTTTTTTAAACCCCATTTTCAAAATCCTCCAAAATATTAAAAAATGTGAAAATTTTACCTAAGATTTGTTAAATACTAATTTATAAATACAAACATTTCAAATAATATAAAACTAATATTTCATTAAATAATAACTTTAAATTTTTTATATATAATTTTTATAGTTTAATTTAATCATAAAGGTCAATAAAAAGGTTTATAAATGAGTATTTTTAGAGAATATGATATTAGAGGAATATATCAAAAAGATTTAAACAAAGATATAGTTTTTAGCATTGGAAAATATCTAGCTCTCGAGCTTAAAAAAAGAGGTGGAAAAAGCATTGCTATTGGCTATGATGCAAGAATCCATAGCCCAGATTTATTTGATTATCTAAGCAATGGAATTAGTAGCGAAGGATTAAAAATATATTTTATGGGAATGATTCCTACGCCTGTAGCTTATTTTAGCTTGTATCATAAATTTGAAAATATAGATAATATTGATGCAAGCATAATGATTACAGGCTCACACAATCCGCCACAATATAATGGCTTTAAAATCACAATGCTAAAAGAGCCATTTTATGGAGAAGATATAAAAAAAATTGGTAAATTAATAGAATCTAAAATCTATAATTTTAAAGAATATACTAAAGATATAACAAATATAAATGCCCTAGATGAATATATAAATTTTCTTACAAATCATTTTAGTAATTTACGGGATTTTAGATACAAAGTTGCTCTTGATTGTGGCAATGGCGTAGCAGGACTTGCAATAACAAAAGTCTTAGAAAATCTAAATATTGATTTTTTAGGACTTTATACAAATCCAGATGGAACTTTTCCAAATCACCATCCAGACCCTAGTGTAGAAGAGAATCTAACTAGCTTAAAAAAAGCGATGAAAGACAATGACATAAAAATTGGCATAGCTTATGATGGAGATGCTGATAGATTGGCATTGCTTAGTGAAAATTATTCATTTAAAGGTGATGAACTTGCAATATTATTTGCTAGAAAGATTCTTGAGGGCGGACTAAAACCTGTAATCATTGGAGAGGTGAAATGCTCAAAAATAATGTATGATGAGATAAATAAAATTGGCAAAGCTATAATGTATAAAACAGGACATAGCAATCTAAAAGTAAAACTAAAAGAAACAAATGCTCATCTTGCTGCTGAAATGAGTGGGCATATATTTTTTAATGATAGATATTTTGGCTATGATGACGCATTGTATTCATCGCTTAGAGCATTAGAATTATTCTTAGATTCTAGTATCAAAGATGTAGAAAATATTATAAAAAGTTTTCCACAAATGTATTCAACACCAGAAGAAAAAGTAGAATCTAGTGAAGAAGAAAAATTTAAAATTATAGAAAATCTTGCCATCAAGCTATCAAATCCACCTAGTGATTTTCCAAAGATTCTAGATATCATCACGATTGATGGGCTTAGAGTTGTATTTGAAAATGGCTGGGGACTTATTCGTGCTAGCAATACAACCCCAATACTTGTTACTAGGTTTGAAGCGACTACAAAAGAACTAGCAACATTTTATAAACAAAAAATGCTTGGTTTATTAAAGGATTAAAATGATTACTTTACAAAATCCCCTTGATATGCATATTCATCTAAGAGAAGGAGAGATTTTAAAATCTGTGCTAAATTTTAGTGCAAAATATTTTAGTGGTGCGCTTGCTATGCCAAATCTAAAGATTCCACTTAATGACACAAATAAAGTTTTAGAATACAAAAAAGATATAGAAAATACTACAAAAGAGCTAAATTGTGAGGCTTTTACGCCAATTATGAGTATGTATTTAAGCGAATCTCTAAATAAAGATGAGCTAATAAAAGCAAAAAAAGAGGGGATAAAGATCTTAAAACTTTATCCAAAAGGCGCTACAACAGGTAGTGAAAATGGTGTAAGCGAGATTTTAAATCAAAAGATTTGTGATATTTTTCAAATAGCACAAGATTTAGGTTTTATTCTCTCAATTCATGGGGAAAGCAATGGCTTTAGTATGGATAGAGAATTTGAATTTGGTGAGATTTTTGAAAAAATAGCAATAAATTTTCCAAAACTAAAAATCATAATGGAACATTTAAGCGATAGAAGAAGCATTGATTTACTCAAATATGATAATATTTTTGCGACAATCACGCTTCACCATATCACAATGAGTCTTGATGATGTGCTAGGAAGCGGGCTAAATCCACATTATTTTTGCAAACCAATACTAAAAACTCCAAAAGATAGAGACGCTCTTATTAATCTTGCATTAAGTGGGAGTGAAAAAATTAGCTTTGGTTCAGACTCTGCACCACACTTAGAATCCAACAAACTAAAACAAAATGGAGCTGCTGGAATCTTCTCTGCTCCAATACTACTTCCTAGATTATGTGAGATTTTTGAGAAAAATAATAGATTAGAAAATTTACAAAAATTCATCAGTGATAATGCAAAAAAAATCTATGGTTTGCAAAATATTCCAAACAAAACAATAACACTAACAAAAGAAAAATATAAAGTTCAAGATTCTATTTTAGTAGGAAATGACAAAATCATTCCACTTTTGGCAGGGGAAGTTTTGAGCTGGAAGATTAAAGATACTAGGAATTAGAGATTTGTGAATATTTTAGAATCTATAAACAAAGCAAATATTATTATTGATGTTAGAAGTCCTAGTGAATTTAGTCACTCTCACATACCAAATGCAATAAATCTGCCTATATTTAATGATGATGAATACAAAAAAATAGGGACTTTATATAAGCAAAATCCAATAGAAGCAAACTTCTTAGGAGCAAGTATAGCATGTAAAAATATTGCAAATATGCTTAAATCTAATAGAGATATATTAAATCACAAAAACAAAATCTTAATTTATTGTGCTAGAGGCGGAAATAGAAGCCTTAGTTTATATAGTGTATTAATGGCTCTAAAACTTAGAATAGAGAGAATAGATGGCGGATATAAAGCATATAGAAATATTGTATTAAATCATTTAAACAATAAGATTAATCGAACTTTTCTTACACTTTGTGGAAATACAGGCTGTGGAAAAAGTGAATTGATACAAAAAGCACAATCTTGGAGTATAGATTTAGAAATGCTATGTAATCATTTTGGTTCGAGCTTTGGATTTGTAGCAAGTGATATTATGCAAGTAAAAACACAAAGTGTAAAGATGTTTCAAAATATGCTTTTTTATAATCTAACAAGCAAAAATGGGATTTTACTAATAGAAAATGAAAGTAAAAAGCTAGGTGAAATAATCATTCCAAAATCACTTTATGAAGCATATCAAAATAGCAAAAAGATTCTAATAACTTGCGATTTAGAATATAGAGTAAATAGAATCTTAAACCTCTATCAAAATATAAAAGAAAAAGACTTTTTTGCTACGATAGAAAAAATCTCCCCATATATGAAAAAAGAAATAAAAAATGAAATAATAAATGCTTTTAAAAATGGAGATAAATATAGGGTTGCAGAATTGTTATTAGTAAAATATTATGATATCAAATACAAAAAAGTAGAATGTGATTTTTTTATAAATAGCAATGATATAAATAAAGCATATATGGAAATTTTAGAAATAAAAGAGAATCTAGAATCTTAAATAAATTGAAAATATATGGTTTAGATACAATATCAAGATTAATTTTTAAAAAACAAATAGCCTTAGGAGAGCAAATATGATTGATAAAACTCAATCATCAAAAAATAATACAATCACTCCAAAACTCAATTTTAAAAATAAAATAGATGGTTTAGAACTTCTAAAATCGCTTGAAAATTCTAGTGTAAAAGTATGCTTTTTTGACCCGCAATATCGTGGAATCTTAGATAAACTCCAATATGGAAATGAAGGAAAAAAAAGAGGATGTGCAAGGGTGAGTTTAACCCAAATGAATGATGAAGTTGTATATAAATTTATAAAAGAAATAAATAGGATATTAAAACCTAGTGGCTATTTATTTTTATGGGTTGATAAATTTCATCTCATAGAAGGTGTAAAGCAGTGGATTGATGATTTGCAAATTGTTGATATGATTACTTGGGATAAGGAAAAAATGGGCATGGGATATCGCTCGCGTAGAAGAAGTGAATATATAATAGTAATCCAAAAAAAACCAATTAAAGCAAAAGATACTTGGAAGATTCATAATATACCAGATGTTTGGTGTGAAAAAGTCTTAAAAACTCACCCCCATTCTAAACCAATAGAACTTCAAAAACAACTCATTTTAGCTACAACTCTCAAAGATGATTTGGTATGTGATCCTGCAAGTGGTGGATTTTCAGTATTTGAAGCTTGCAAATTGACGAATAGAAATTTTATAGGTGGCGATTTAAATGTTAATGAATAAAAATGTAAATTCTTAATTTATGATTCCATAAATTCATCAATATCACATTTTATTTTTGGTAAAGCACTAATAGCTGGCTGTATATAGGCTTTAGTAAAATGCTTTGCAATATTATTTGGATCATCAAGATTATTTAAAATACTCTTTGGTGAATTTATAGCAAATATATCTATTGGCAAAACTTCACCGCTTGTGCCAATAACTACTAGCAAATCTATAATCTCTAAAAGATTATAAAGCCTAGTATATTCAGGGGCTTGCTCGCCAAACATCACGATATTATGTCGCACATCGTTACTGCTACATTTTAAACAAATTTTATCTTTATAGCTTTCATAACCAATATTAAATACAAATCCACATTTATTACATCTAAGTTCAGGCAAAAATCCATGCAAATGCACCACATCTTTGCAACCTGCTCTCTCTAATAAATCATCCACATTTTGCGTCAAAATATGCACATTATTTGGATATTTTTCTTTTATACTAGCAATAATTTCATGTGCTTTATTTGGTTTTACACTTGATAGCTGTGCTCTTCTTTCATCATAAAAATCTAGCACTTTAAGTGGATTTTTCTTAAATCCTTGAGTGCTACAAACCTCCATAACATCGTATTCTTCCCATAATCCGCCACTATCTCTAAAAGTCTTTAGCCCACTAGCTGCACTAAGTCCTGCTCCACTTAGAATCATCACATTTTTTTGCATTATTTTTTGCTTTCTAAATATTCCTCATAGCTACCTTTAAAATCAACCATTTTTGCACCATTTGATGTTGGAATTAGTTCTATTATCCTATTTGCAAAAGCATCAATTAATTCTCTATCATGACTAACACAAAGTATATTTCCGCTAAATTTATACAAAGCTTCGCCAAGTGCGATAATTGCCTCTAAATCAAGGTGATTTGTAGGTTCATCTAAGATTAGAAAATTTCCACCTTCAATCATGAGCTTTGAGAGATACATTCTATGCTTTTCACCACCGCTTAAATTATTTAGCTTCTTTTCTTGCTCTTCACCACTAAAAAGCATTCGTCCAAGTGCATTTCTTATCTCTCCACTATCCATTTTTTTATCAAAACTTCTAAGCCATTCATAAAGAGTAAAATCTCCATTTATCTCTTCAGCAATATTTTGGGGAAAATATCCTTTTTGTATAGTTGCACCAAGTTTTAGACTTCCAGAATCTGGGCTTAATTCTTCTACAATAATCTTACATAATGTGCTTTTACCTACTCCATTTGGTCCAATAAGTGCTATCTTTTCACCTGGCAAGATTCTTAAATCTATCTTTTCAAATACAAGTTTAGATTCAAAAGATTTGCTTATATTTTCGCACTCAAAGACTTCATTACCAATTTCTCTTCTTGGCTTAAATACAATGCTAGGATCTCTTCTTGAACTAACTTTTACTTCTTCTATATTTAGTTTTTCTAGTTGTCTTTGTCTTGAAGTGGCTTGCTTTGCCTTGCTTGCATTTGCTGAAAATCGTCTAATAAAAGATTCTAAATCCTCTTTTTCTTTTAATTTTTTATTTCTCTCTGCCTCTTGTTGCTTTGCAATAATACTTGATGCGATATACCAATCATCATAATTACCACTAAATTCTCTAATAGTGCAAAAATCAAGGTCTAAAATATGCGTACAAACAGAATTGATAAAATGTCTATCATGGCTAATTACTACCATCGTTCCTTCATGATGTTTTAGATTATTTTCAAGCCATTCAATTGATTTTAAATCAAGATTATTTGTAGGTTCATCTAAAAATAAAATATCAGGTTTTGGAAATAAAACTTGAGCAAGTAGAATCTTAAATTTATCACCATTTGGAATTGTCTTCATAAGATTGTCATGCATACTTTGTGGGAAAGAAAGCTCCTCTAGAATCTTTGCGATATTTGTATCATATTCATACATCGGATCTTCTTCAGCACAAATTATTTCTAACTCACCTAATTCCTCATTTACCTTATCATCACTTAAATCTGCATTTTCATATAAATAATTTTTTCTTTTTATTGCATCATATAATCTTTTATTTCCAATCAAAACAGCATCACTAAGATTTAAATCCTCATAAGCATATTGATCTTGCTTTAAGATTCCAATCTTTAATCCATTTTCAATTACTATTTCTCCACTACTAGATTCTAGCTCACCGCTAAGAATCTTTAAAAATGTAGATTTTCCAGCACCATTTGCACCAATAAGTCCATATCTTTTATTTTTATCAAGTTTAATATTAATATTTTCAAATAATTTTTTTGTCGGGTAGGTCATCGTTAAATTTATAGTTTGTAGCAAATCATGCTCCTTTTTTTATATGTCTTTTTTGAAATAATAGTAAAGCCAAAATAACAATAAGCCCAATAGAGATGGTAAGCCCAAATGACTTAAGGGCTAAAATATTACTAAATGATAAAAATCCAAATCCAGCAATAGTAGTTATGCTAGAAAATATGATTGCATGTAAGGTTTTGATATTTTCACCTTCTTTTTCGACATAGATTCCATAATCCACACTCGAAACCACTATAATAAGCAATGAGAATAAATGCATAATATTTACTTCTGCATTTAAAAAATAAATACTTATTATGCTAAGTGGGGCTATCGTATAAGAAAAGCTTATAAGTGATCTAGTGACAGCAAAAACAATTACAATCATTATAACAATCACAATGCTAAGAATGCTAATCATTGGCTTATAGATTCCGCTTGTAATCTCATCACTAAGCTCTTTTATACTTCTTGCATCAACAAAATCTAGTTTTTTTGCAGATTCTAAATCATTAGAATCTATATTTAGTTTTGCATAAAATTTATCATCTTTTTGCAATATCTTTGCTGTCTGTGGATTTGACTTTAGAGTTATATTACTTGCGATTTGATATATATTATTTTGAAGTTCTTCTTTAGAATCTGCATGTAATAAGATAGTAGAATCCTGTCCTAATTCTTTTATAAAAAAATCTCTATCAGCAAGTCTTTCTTTGTTTTCATAATCTAGTTTTTCTAAATTATAATCCAACTTTAAATTTGGCAAACAAATAGCAAGAATAGCGATAGAAGCGATGATAATAAATATATTATTTATTTTTGGTTTTCTTAATCTTCGCATACTTTTATAAAATATTGGCTTTTTAAATTGTATTCCTTGATATAAAAATCCAAAAGACAGATAAGAAACAATCAAACAAACCATAGCATAAAGCGATAATTGTGATAAAAGTGGAAATGGTATAAATAAACAAATAAAAAATCCAGCAAATGTAGTAATAAAACCATAAAATACTGATTTATTAAATTTGAAGCGATGCATATAAAGTCTAAAAAAATGATGATGAAGCATATAATCAATGGCAAGATTCCCTATTGCTACACCAAAATTTAACGACATGATATTTACATTATCATAAACCATAGTAAGTGTAGTAATACCTATCAAATTTGCAGATATTATCGTAACCAAAGTATTTAGCGATAAAAATGGGATTCTTAATATAAAAACATACAAAACAATCAAAAATACTATTGATGTAATCATTATTAAATTTACATCATCAAATATTGCTTTGCTATTTTCTATCATCAATATTTCACTTGAAAAATATTTCAAATCACCAAATTTACCTTCATCTTTTGCAGAATCTATATGAGATTTAAAATTGTCATAAAAATCTTGCATTTTTATATTTTTGTTAATATCAATTATATAAATATTATCTTTTAGACTTATAATATTATTTATATAAGGAAGGGATTCTAATGAATCAATAGAATCTTTTGTATATATTAAAACTTGATTAGAATCTTCTAACTCACGATGAATATCTAATATATCTCTTTGTTCGACTTTTGGAAATAAATCTAGAATCTCTGTGCTTAATTTAGAATTATCAAAACAAAAACAAAAAAATATCAAAGACAAACATAAAATATAAAAATTACTAAATTTAATAATTTTATTCAATATAAAACTTTCTTTCATATAAATAATCTTTTATGATAAATATTTTTTGATACAAGCTTCAATTTCAAGTGGATTTGACTTTGAAATAAATTCATTTGCCTGCAATGACATAGCCATTTCTTCATTACTATTTCCACTCATAGATGAATTTACAACAATAGGCAAATGAGCAGTTCTAGGATTCTGTTTTACTTGTTTTATCACTTCAAATCCAGATGTTTCTGGCATCTCCAAATCTGTAATAATCATTCCAATTTGTTCTAAATCCGTATCTTTATCAAATAAATAATCTAATATTTTTTTACCATTTATAAAATCATAATGCTCGACACCAAGTTTATTAAGTATCAATTGAAGTGTTTTTAAAACAACAGGGCTATCATCAGCTACCAAAATTATTTTTTTAGTATTTACTTTTCCTAGTTTTTTTAATTCTTTTTCTTTATCCTCTTCAATCCAAGGAAATACATCAACAAGCATTTTTTCAATATCTACAATTTGGACTAATTCTCCATTAAAATATCTAGTCCTGCCTATTAATTTATTATTATTTCCGCCTCCAATAATTCCAGAACTCTGCTCTATTTCCGTCCATTTTTTGCTAAGGATTCTATCAGCCTCATAGATTCTAACACCTATAGTCCATCTACTAAATTCACAAATCATGATAATATCACCATTTATAGATGTATTTTTTATAATATGTTTTGATATATCTTTTTCTTTATTATTACTATCATAATAAAACCACTTTTTTAAGTCTATTAGCGGAATAGTAAGATCTCTAATAGTTAGTAAACCTTCTATAAGAGAACTTTTTTCATAGCTTATTACTGTTATATCGCCATCGTATTTTATTACTTCTCTTATTTTAAATACATTGGTAGCGTATAAATCACTTTTAGAATCTAGACGAAAACATAATAATTGTAGTTCATTATTTTTATGAAGGCTAGTTATCTGATCAATTTTAGATAAGTTTTCCATGAGATAGCCTCTTTAAATATAAATTTAAATTATATGATATACAGAATCCAATTAAAATTATTTAAAAATTAGGTGTGATTAAATATTCTATTACAAAAATATTTTTAAAATTTATTTTTGATAGAATTTTTAAAATATATTCAAATACTTTTAAAATGGAGTTTATATGACAAATATAAAAAAAGTAGTTTTAGCATATAGTGGCGGACTTGATACAAGTGTAATTTTAAAATGGCTTATAGATACTTATCATTGTGAAGTAATTACATTTACTGCAGATATAGGACAAGGCGAAGAAGTAGAAAGTGCTAGAGAAAAAGCAATAAATTTAGGGATAAAAAAAGAAAATATTTTTATTGAAGATTTAAAGGAAGAATTTGTTAAAGATTTTGTATTTCCTATGTTTAGAGCAAATACAATTTATGAAGGAGAATATTTACTTGGCACAAGCATAGCAAGACCACTAATTGCAAAAAGATTAGTAGAAATTGCAAAAAAAGTAGGAGCTGATGCAATATCTCATGGAGCAACAGGAAAAGGAAATGATCAAGTAAGATTTGAAATAGGCGCATATGCACTAAATCCAGATATAAAAGTAATTGCACCTTGGAGAGAATGGGATTTAAATAGTCGTGAAAAATTATTATCTTATGCACAAGATTCTGGAATAAAAATAGAAAAGAAAAAAAATCAATCACCATATTCAATGGATGCAAATCTTCTTCATATAAGTTATGAAGGACAGATTCTAGAAGATCCAAATATAGCACCAAATGAAGATATGTGGAGATGGAGTGTAAGTCCAAAAGATGCTCCAGATAAATCTACAATAATAACAATAGAATTTAAAAATGGTGATGGAATAGCAATAAATGGAGAAAAATTAACTCCAGCAAATTTTTGGGAAAAATTAAATAAATTTGGTGCTGAAAATGGAATAGGACGACTTGATTTAGTAGAAAATAGATATGTAGGAATGAAAAGTCGAGGTTGTTATGAAACTCCAGGAGGCACAATTTATCTAAAAGCTCATCGTGCAATAGAATCTCTTTGCCTTGATAGAGAAGAAGCACATTTAAAAGATTCTATCATGCCAAAATATGCCGAGCTTATTTATAATGGATATTGGTTTAGCCCTGAAAGATATGCTTTACAAGCTTTGATTGATAAAACACAAGAAAAAGTTGAAGGAATTGTAAAACTTGAACTTTATAAAGGAAATATAACAATATTAGGAAGAGAATCTAAAAATTCACTCTTTAATGCAGCATATAGCACATTTGAAGAAGATAGTGTATATAATCAAAAAGATGCAGCAGGATTTATTAAACTAAATGCTTTAAGATTTATTATTGCTGGAAAAAATGGTAAGAAATAAATTAACTTTTGATAAAAAATCTTGATTTAAACATCAAGATTTTTTACTTCTTTTGCATGTTCTTGGATAAATTCTCTTCTTGGTTCTACTTCACTACCCATAAATAAAGATAATATTCTATCGCTATTTTCTATATCATCTATTTTTACTTTAAGTAAAGAGCGATTTTCTTTTGTCATTGTAGTTTCCCATAATTGGTCTGGATTCATCTCACCTAAACCTTTATATCTTTGTATAGTTGCACCTTTTTTAGCTGAATCTTCTATTTCTTCTAAAAATTCTATTAAATCTTTATTTTCTAAAAATGATAATTCTCTATCTTTTATCTTATCAAATATATTTTTTGTATCTATGAATTGATTATCATAAAAGATTTTATTATTTATATTTAATTCTTGAAGACCTAGCTTTGTTTGGGTAAATAAAATAATATTATCAATATTTTCTACTTTATTTAATATATTGCAATTATTAGCTTTTAAATATTCTTCCATTCTTATAGATAAATCAATCAAACTTAGATTTTTCAAATCATCATTTTCAATTAAAAATCTAATAATATTACTAGAAAAATATCTTTTTTCTAGTTGTTTTAATAAAGCTCTATAATTAGAAATATTTTTTAAAATATCTATTAATTCATTATTTCCAATACCACTAAAATTAAAATTTTCAATACCATTTTCAATCAAGAATGAACTTAAATGTTTATCATCTTTTAGATATATATTCTTTTTACCTTTTTTGAATAGATATAAAGGTGGCTGTGCTATATAAATATGTCCATTTTCTATTAATGGTCTTAGATATTTGTAGAAAAATGTAAGAAGAAGTGTTTGAATATGACTACCATCAACATCAGCATCTGTCATCAAAATAATTTTATGATATCTAAGCTTTTTAATATCAAATTCTTTATCAATTCCACATCCAAAAGCTGTAATCATATTTATAATTTCATCAGTTTTTAAGATTCTATTAATATTACTTTTTTCAACATTTAGTATTTTTCCTCTAAGAGGAAGTATTGCTTGATAGGTTCTATCTCGACCAGTTTTTGCACTACCACCAGCAGAATCTCCCTCTACTAAAAATATTTCTGAAATAGTTGGATCTTTGCTTTGGCAATCTGCAAGTTTTCCAGGAAGTGTTCCAAAACTATTTGTTTCTTTTCTTGTTAATTCTCTAGCTCTTTTTGCTGCTTCTCGTCCTTTTGCTGCAAGCATAGCTTTTTGAATGATAGCTTTTGCATCATTTGGATTTTCTTCAAAAAATTTAGAAATTTTTTCATAAGTTATTTTTTGGACAATATTTCTAACAAATGAATTCCCAAGTTTGCCTTTTGTTTGTCCTTCAAATTGTGGATCCATCACTCTAGCAGAAACAATTGCAACCAAACCTTCTCTTATATCATCACCTTGTATTTTTGCATCTTTGTCTCTAGCATTTGCATTTGTATCAATATAATTCATTATTGCTCTACTAAGACCCATTCTAAAGCCACTTTCATGTGTGCCACCTTCAATTGTCCTAATATTATTAACAAAGCTCAATAATTTTTCACTATATGAATTATTATAAGCAAGAGCAATATCAATTTCTAATTCGCCATCTTTGTCATTAAAACTTATAATTTGTGAGATTAATTCTTTATCATTTATATCATTTACAAATTCTTTTAATCCACCTTCAAAACAGAATCTTTCTTTTATATCTGTATTTTCATCTATAAAATTAATTTCTATATTTTTATTTAGATAAGCCATTTCTTTAAAGCGATTTTTTAAGATTCTACTATCAAAATCAGTAACTTCCATAATCGTTTCATCTGGAATAAATTCAATAATAGTTCCATTTTTTGTAGTTTTACCTATTATTGTTAGATCATTTTGTGGAATCCCTTTTGAAAATTCTTGGGAATAAATATTTCCATTTTTATGTATTGTCATAATAAGTTTTTTACTTAGAGCATTTACAACACTTACACCAACTCCATGCAGACCACCAGAAACTTTATAAGTGTCTTTATCAAATTTTCCACCAGCATGAAGCACGGTAAGAACAACAGTTGCAGCTGGTAGATTCTCACCTTCGTGTAAATCTATTGGGATTCCTCTTCCATTATCTTCTACAATAACACTTCCATATTTTGTAAGAGTTATATTTATTTTTGAGCAGAATCCTGCCATAGCTTCATCTATTGAATTATCAACGACTTCATATACCATATGATGAAGACCATTTATATTTGTGTCTCCAATATACATCCCTGGACGTTTTCTAACGGCTTCTAAACCTTTTAAAACTTTTATATTTTTTGAGCTATATTCATTATTCATCATTCACCTACATAATTGTTGGTATAACAACTAATATAAAATTATCACTTTTTAATAAACAAGCTGAATTTTTATTTTCATTAATTCCAAATTCAAAATGTATAGAATCTATATTTTTTATATATTCTAATATATGCTGTGATGTTACACATATTTCTATATTATCATCAATAGAATCTATAAATTCTTTATTTAATTCTTTATCAATTTCTATTTCTGTTATAGCTTTTGAATCACTGTCATTTATGGATTCAAATGTTATTTTTTCTTTATCAAAGTTTAATTTTACTTTTTTTGATACAGAGCTTATTATTTTTAGAGATTCAATCATTTTTTCTTTATCAATTTTTATTTTATATTTTATATTTATATCTTTTGGAATAACTCTTTCATAATCAAGAAAATTACTATTTGGGATTCTAGTAAAGAATATATTTGTATCATTTTCTATTATTATGTTATTTTCTTTGAAATATATATTTGCTTCTCCATTAAAAAACTTTTGAATTTCAATTATTGCTCTTCTTGGAAACATAAAACTTATTTTTTCTATTGATGGATTGTTAAAGCTTATTACTTCAAGTCTTTTTGTATCTGTTGCTACAAATCTTATTTGAGAATCTTTTATATCTATTAAAGCATTTCTTATTTCCATTCTTGAACTATTTGGTTCTATTACTGGAAATATTTTTTTAAGTGAATTTATTATGTTATTTGAATCTATATTTATTTTTGAATTTTTATAATCATTTGGAAACTCTGGAAAATTATCTCCTATGAAGCTTTGCAATTTTATTTTTGTTTTTTCTTGTTTTATTTCAAGCTCATCTTCATTGCTAATTAATTCTATTTCGTTATCTTTTAGACTTTTTAAGACATTTAATATTTCTTTTCCATTGACAGTTATTTTTTCTTCTGTTTTTATATTTTCATCTTGTATTTTTGTCATTATTCCTATTTCATAATCTGTTGCTTTTAGGATTAATGTATTTTCTTTAGTTTCTATTAATATGTGAGATGTTATTTGACTATTGTCTCTTTTTTCTAAAAATGGTTGAAAATTGCTTATGATATTTTCTAGTTTGCTTTTATTTATTTTTATTTTCATTTTGTTTCCCTATATTTATAAAATTAGTATTATTTAGTAGTTTGTTGATTATTGTGAAAATATATCAAAAATTACTACTATTGCTTTAAAATAACTTGGAAAAAATTAGTGATTAATTGTCTCATAAATTCACTTAATTATTTATTTTTGAATCTTTAATTTTATTTTCTATTTCTTCTATTTTTAATTCTAATTCTTTATTATTTTCTATTTCTTTTTGTATTTTTTTCATTGCTTTACTAATTGAGCTATGATCTTTAAATTCTAAGAAGTTTGCTAATTCTGGCATAGAATTTCTTGTTAGTTTTCTACCTAAATAAATTACTATTTTTTTTGCTAGAAGTATATCTTTTGTTCTTTTTTTACTTTTTATATCTGCTGGTTTTATATTTAGATATTTTGATGTTTCATTTACTATATTATTTATTGTTATTTTTTCTATATTTGTATTTTTAAAACTTTTAATAGCATTTTTAACAAAATCTATTGTTATTTCTTGATTAAAAACTGAAGCATATGAATTTATAGTCATTAAAATTCCTTCAATTGTTCTAATATTATTATTTACATTTGTTGCTATAAAATTTATGATTTCATCATTTAGTTGTATCAAATCAATTTCACATTTCTTTTTTATGATTGCTATTTTTGTTTCTAATTCTGGAGCTTGGATTTGTGCTGTTACACCATTTTGGAATCTAGATTTTAATCTTTCTTCTATACCTAAATCTTTTATTTGTTTATCTGATGTAAAAACTAATTGTTTATTATTTTCTTTTAATACATTTAGTGTATGAAAGAATTCTTCTTGAGTTTGAAGCTTTCCTATTAAAAATTGAATATCATCCACTAATAAATAATCACAATTTCGATATTTATTTCTAAATTTATCCATAGTTTTATTTGCTAAATTATATGTAAAGTCATTTAGAAATTCTTCACAATTTATTAAAATTACATTTTTTTTGCCTATATTATAATTACCAATAGCATTTAATAAATGAGTTTTTCCAAGTCCCGTATCGCCACTAATAAATAATGGATTATATAAAGTGCCTTGATTTTGGGCTACTTTTTCTGATACTTTGAATGCAAATTTGTTAGATTCTCCAACTACAAATGTTTCAAAAGTCAATGATGGATTTATGATGGATTGTTTTTTATTTATTTGAACGATTTTTGTATCATATTGAGTTTTATTTCTTCTATTTTCTTTTATTTCTTTGACTTTTATTTTTATTGTTGGTTTTATTTCTGTTTCATTTTCAAATAAAATAGCAATTTTGTCTGCATAATTTCTATTTACCCAATTTGCTATAAAAATATTATTTGCAAGTAGAATCTTTAAATCTGATTTTGAATTTTTTTCATCAAATACTAAATTTTTTATATATTTATTATATTGTTCTTGTGTGATTTTACTCTCTAATTCTTTTAGTATAATATCCCAAATCATCCATTCTCCATATTTTTAGCGATTTTATTATGTGAAATTAATGTGAAATTAATGTGAATATATTTTATCATAAAGGTAATATTTATGAATATTTTAGGTATTGATCCAGGAAGTAGAAATTGTGGATATGCAATAATTAATAGTCAAAAAAATAAGATAAATTTAATTGAAGCTGGACTTATAAAAATCAAAACTACAGATTTTAAAGAACAGATTCTAGAGCTTATAAGTGGTCTTGATTTGATATTTAAGAGTAAAAAAATTGATATTGTTGTAATAGAAAATGTATTTTATGCTTATAATCCAAAGAGTGTTTTAAAATTGGCACAATTTAGAGGTGCTATTGTTTGTAAAGTAATGCAAGAGTTTGGGAATTTTTATGAATATACACCACTTCAAATAAAAAAATCAATCACAGGCAATGGAAAGGCAGATAAGATTCAAGTTTCATTTATGGTAAGAAGAATCTTAGGAATTAAAAATGAAATAAAACCTCTTGATGTTACAGATGCAATTGCAATTGCAATAACGCATCACAATTGCAATAAATAAATCATTCTTCTATATCTAGTTCTATTGAATTAGGTGATTTTGGTTTTGTTTGTTTAATAATAGGTTTTTTTGGTTTTGTTTGTTTAATAGGTTCTTTTGGTTTTGTTTGTTTAATAGGTTCTTTTGGTTTTTCAATCGGCTTTTTGATTTCTTTATTTTCTTCAATTTTTTCTTGTTCTAATTGTGTTTTTGTTATGGTTATTTTAAAAGTATCATCCAAATACACATTTTTAAAATCTTTATTATAATTTAGATACGGAGCAAATTCTGACTCTTTTTGTTTTATTATTACATTGTATTCACCATTTTCTTTTGAATCAAAAATGATTTGTTGTATTCCTTCTACCACTTGATTTGAATTTTCAATATTTAAATTCGTTTTTATAAAATCATTGCTTAGATAAAAATCACTAGGATGTTTTTTATTTATATACCAATTTGGACTATCCATAGTAATATCTTCAATATTTAGATATTTTTCTAGAATCTTTGTATCACAAGATTTACAATAAATTAGATATTTTAAATCTAAATTTATTTTTTTATCATCTGTATAACTTATCTCTTTTTCTAGTTTTCCTCTAGCAAATAATACACCAATAGGAGTAGAATCATCTGCTAATCTATCATAAACTACCAAATCATTATAATCATATGTTTTTCCATTGCTCTTAAATCTTATATAAAATACAAAGTCTGTTAATTTTATCTCTTTTGGTTCTACCAAGTCGCTTTGGGTTATTTTTATAATATTATTGTAATTATTTAGAATCTTTGAGATACCAAAATACATATTAACATTTGCTACTTGTTTATTATTAAATTCATCTAAATAAACATTTATTTTTGAGTTTAATCTATCTGTAATACTTCTTTTGAATTCTATTTTAGATTCTGAATCTAGATTTAATTCTACTACTCCATGATTACAAATTTGATTTATATTGATTATTTCATTTTTATTATTTACCGCACTTAATTGAATATTTAGCACAGGATTGTATTTAAATGAATTTCTATCTTCTAATTGACCATAATATGCGACTTGATAAGAAGATATTATGTCAGTTTTTATCATAAAATTATCAGGAATAACATTTATATTTTCTGTGATATTTATTTGTGTGCATTTAGGCTCAAGCTCATTTCCACATTTTTTATAATCGCCTTCTATATCAAAATCTATGCTAAGGTCGCCATTTGTTATTGTATTTGCTATGAATGAAGTTAGATATTTATCTGCTTTTCCATCTTTAAATTCTATTATCATAGGATCTTGGATAAATACATCATTATTTGGATATCCACATTTATTTTGTGTAAATTTTAAATTATTATTATTTGCAGATAATTTACCATTAAATCCAGTGTCGATTTCACCTTCTAAATTTAGTGCTTTTGAACCTTCAAATGATACATTTATCACACCAGCTTTTAAACTTAATGTTTTATCAAGATTTTCACTTCCAAATGTTGGAATCAAATCAAATTTTGCAGGATTTACTTGTATAGGATTTGTTTCTAATTTTAGATTCTGGCTTTGGCATACTATTTTTGTTTCATTATTTGATTTTGGAAATTTTAAATTGATTTTTTCAAATATATTATTTTTACTAAGATTAAATGAATAATTTATATTCTCACCATAATAATCTAATACTTCGCATTGCACTTTTATATCATCATTTGTTAGATTGACTACATAGATAGAATTTATATTATTTTGTGATGAGATTTTGTTCCAAATGATATTTTTATATGGTTCTATTGATGTATTTAAGCAATCTATATTTCCATTGCATAATTTAGTAAATTTAGTAAATATATCTTGCTCAATAATGGCAAAATTAGCATTGCTATCATTAGCATTAGAATCTGTTATAGTAGAATCTTCTGTTGTATTAGAATCTATTGCATTGGAATCATTAGAATCTATATTTTCTTCTACTTCATTATATGCTTCACTAGATACTTCGTTAGAAGCGATTGTAGTTTGGGATTGTGTATCTTGTAATTCTATATTGCTAGATTCTGTATTGTATTTTTCTATTATTTCTTGGCTAAATGCTAATTGTATAGGTGAATTACATTTACCACTATTTTGTCCTTGCATATTTGCTAATTCAAGTGAATTATTAGATATTATTTTTCCACTCTCAATAAATATTCCATAATTAGGATCTATATCTAGATTTGCAATCTCTATATTGTAATTATCACCATTTTTAGTTAGTTTTTTTAATAAATATTTTTTATTATCTAAATCAAATGGATTTACTTCAGGACCACATATTATATTGCCATTATATGGTGCTATTTTTGCATTTTGAGGGTTTATTGCATATATTGCATTAGCAGTTAGATTTGTATCCATATCATTTCTTTTAGAAATATCATCACTATCAATTATATCTATGAAATCTTTTTCTTTATCTCCACCAAAGAAAGTATTTAATTTTATAGTTGCATTAGAACCATTTGGCATAATTATTGCTTCAGCATTGATTTTTGAGCCTCTATTTAATATCAAATTACCTTTGCCATTTGTCCCTTCTATAATTTCTAATATAAATTTTTTAGGATTTTTAGAATTTATTCTTATGCCACTATCTAAGATTACATCACCAGCTACAACAAGCATTATATTGTCATTTTCTAATTCTATTTCTTTATTTGTTTTTAGTGAATAGCTATTATCATTTGTATCACTTTTGTTTTCAAATAATATACCTTCTGTAAATAATTCTCCTTCTGTAATCATAGAGCAATCTATAACATCATATTCTGTATCTTCATATTGAAATTTTCCATCATAAATACAGGCATTATATTTTGTAAATACATTATTATTAGAATCTACAAATTTATGTAAAAAAATTGGAGGATTATTTATATCTAACTTACATTCTTTTTGATTTTTATCGCTAAAATCACAGCTATTTGCAAAAGCAAAGAATACAAAACAAAATAAAGATAAGATTATTTTTAGCATTATGTTCCCTTAAATTCTATCTATGAATTATGAATTTTATCTAAAGTTATATTCAAATATCCACAAATATTTAAACTAAGATAGATTTTTATAATAAAAAATGATTTTTATCAAATTTAATAGCTTTTTTATCGTTTTATATATCGATAAAACCATTACATAATCACATAAAATTATGAGTCATATTATTTAATATATTTAAATATGGAATAAAGGAGATAATCTGGATTAGAAGATTCTACTGCTTCAAATTTTTATTAATAACTTCATTATAAAGTTATTAATAATTTTTTCATACCAATTTAGTTTAATACTAAAGTCTTTGCTCCACCTCTTTTATAAACTAATATTCTTTTTGCTTGATTTTGGTATTTTTTCATAGCATTATTAAAGTCTTTTGTATTATTTATCGTTATATCCTCTATTTGAGAGATAATATCACCTTTTTCAAACCCAGCCTCATCAGCTTTGCTATTTTCTATGACATTGCTAACAATTATTCCATTAAAATTATTAGGAAGTCTATTTGCTTGTCTCATTTGACTTGTTATGTTTTCTACGCTTAATCCATAGTTTTTATTAGCTGATGTATTATTATTTTGTGTTTGTTTTGCTTGTGCTACCTCATCGCTTTCTAATTTATCTAATTTTACTTTTGCTGTGTATTCTTTTTTGTCTCTTATATATTTTATTGTGATAACTTCATTTGGACTAAAAGAACCTATCATATTTTTTAATTCTGATGCATTTTGCACAGGTTTATTATTTACAGCAATGATTAAATCCCATACTTTTAACCCTGCTTTTTTAGCAGCTCCATTGTTATCTACATTTACTAAAACTGCCCCATTTCTACCACCATATAAATTAGATAAATTATCAGTTACATCTTGAATTCCAACTCCTAGGAAACCTCTATCAATGCTACCTTTTTCTATTAATACACTTGTAATTTTTTTTACCATATCAGATGGTATTGCAAAGCCTATGCCATGATTTCCACCTGTTCTTGAAAGTATTGCAGTATTTATTCCAATTAATGCACCACGAGAATCTACAAGCGCGCCACCTGAATTCCCCGGATTTATTGATGCATCAGTTTGTATAAAGTTTTCATAGTCATTTATTCCAATTCCCGTTTTATTAAGGGCGGATATGATTCCTTGTGTTACACTTTCTCCAACACCAAAAGGATTCCCTATTGCAAATACAATATCGCCTACCATTAAATCATTGCTATCACCTAGCTTTGCAAAAGAAAGATTTTTTTTCTCTATCTTAATCACCGCCAAATCACTTCTTGGATCTTTGCCTATTATTTTTGCTTCATATTCTTTTTTTGAGCCATCAGAAAGCGATACTAGAATCTTATCTGCTCCATCTATTACATGATTATTTGTAACTATATATCCATCGCTTGATATAATAACACCGCTCCCAAGTGAACGTTCCACCCTATCTTGTGGCATATTATTGTATAAGTCCCCAAAAAATTGTCTAAACAATGGGTCATTGAACATAGGGTGATTGCCAATATTGTTTGTTACTTTTTTTTGTGTTGATATATTTACCACACTTTTTTTGACTTCATTTATGGCGTTACTATATGAATAAATAGAATTCTGAGATGTGCTAGCATTGTTTCTTTGTGTAACCGATGGCATTTCTTGAAAATTAAATGCACTTAAAAACAAAAATGGAATAGCTAAAATATTTAATGATTTCATTTTTTCATCTTCCTTTTTTATAATTATTATTTTTGTGAATTATATAGCAATTATGTGAATTATTGGTGAATTTATTTTATATAAGAATCTATAGAATCAATGTTTATATAAATATTTTTTAAGATTATTATTTTTTAAATATACTTGATCCTATGCGAAGCATATTTGCACCATTTGCAATAGCAATTTTATAATCATTACTCATACCACAAGATAATATTTTTGCCCCAGAATCTTGCAATTTGTCAAATATATCTTTTGTTTTTTTAAAGCAAGATTCTATGATTTTTTTATCATCTGTATTTGCAGCAATTGTCATTATTCCTTCTAGCTTTATATTTGGGGCAATTTGTAGAATCTTTTTATAAGATTCTATTGCTTCATCAATACAAACTCCACTTTTTGTGCTTTCATTTGAGCTATTTACTTGCAATAGGCATTTTAATGTCATATTTTGTTTTTCTAATCTAATTTGTAATTCTTTTGCTAAATCTATAGAATCTAGCGATTGCACCATATATGGCTTTATTGAGATTAGCTGATTGATTTTATTTTTTTGTATTCTCCCTATCATATGCCATTGTAATGGTAGATTTTCTAATATATTAGATTTATCCTTTAAATCTTGAATCTTATTTTCACCAAAAGTTCTATGCCCTGCGTGATAAAGCATTTTTATATCATCATAGCTAACATATTTTGATACTGCTATTAGATTTATTATTTGATGAGATGAATATTTTAATCTTTCTTTTTCAATTTCTTCAATTATATTTCTTAGATTATCTTTTATTTGTAAGTATCTATCCATTTTTTATAGCTATTCTCCCTATGTCATTATATAAGCCTAAAACCATTAATCCAAATAATATAATCCAGCCACATATTGTTAGTTTATATGCAATATTTTCATTTAGTTGTCTTTTTGTTATCCATTCATATAGTGTAAATACAATATGACCACCATCAAGTGCTGGTATTGGTAGTAGATTTAGAATCCCAAGATTAATTGATATAAGAGCACTTAACCCAAGCAATGCAATAAATCCTATTTCTTGTGCTTGTGCTATAGCCTGCACTACAGCTATTGGACCTCCTAATTGTTCTATTGGTAATATTCCTATGATGATTTTTTGAAGACTAAGCACTATTAGTTTTGCTGCAAATATCGTTTCATTTACTGCATAAGGTATTATTTCATCTATTCCATATTTTATTCTTGCTATATCACCTTTTGCTGCAATTCCGATGAATCCTTGCTTTATATCTTCACCAAAAATATTTTTAGAATCTTTTATTTCTGGAGTAATTGCTGTTTGAAGTATTTTCTCTCCTCTTTTGTATTCTATGTTTATTTCTTGTGTTTGATTGCTTATATTTCTGCTTAAATCTCTCCATGTTTTTATTTCATTACCATTTATTTTTAATATAGTATCGCCTTGCATAAGACCAGCTTTATATGCAGGTGAATTATCTATAGTTTTTCCTATTGTAGGTAGAATCGTTGTAATTCCATAAAGACCAATAAATATATACAAGATAAAAGCTAGCAATATATTTGCTCCACTTCCTGCAAATAATATACAGATTTTTTTCCAAGGTGCTTTTGTGTTGTAGCTATCATCATCACTGCTAACTTCATTTGGATTTAAATCATCTTGTCCTTTCATTTTTACATAACCACCAAGTGGTATTGCAGATATGGCATATTCTGTGCCATTATAAGTTTTAGTCCATATTTTTTTTCCAAAACCAATACTAAAAACTTCTACTTTTACACCAAAGAATCTTGCGACGAGAAAATGCCCACTTTCATGAAAAAAAATCAAAAATGATAGGACGATAATTGAGATAATAAGCCACATATATTTCTAACTCTTATAATATTGTTTTGTATATTCATATCCAGAATATATTGTAACTATTGTTGCACACCATAATAATAATGTTCCCCCAGGAAATAAATCTGCTAAAAGAAAGGCAATAGCTGCTATTTGAAGCCCGGTTTTGTATTTTCCTAGATTGCTAGCTGCTACATTTCTTCCATCACTAGCTGCAATCACTCTAAGTCCAGTTATAAAAAACTCTCTACTTAAAATCAAAAAAATAGCCCAAGGATTTGCCCTATCTAATATAAGCAACCCAATAAATGCACCAAGTATAAGCATTTTATCTGCGAGTGGATCAAAAACTTCACCAAATTTGCTTTTTATATTGTAGATTCTTGCAATATATCCATCAAAAAAATCTGTTAAACTAGCTATACAAAATATCAAACAAGCAAGATAATTAATCCACGAATAATCAATCCAATTTGGAAAAATGCTACTACCATACAATATAATAATAAGCATTAATACAGTTAGTAAGATTCTAATTATTGTTAATATATTTGGCGTATTTTTATAACACATATTCCTAAATAACTCGAATTTTATATTATTGAAATGTTGTTCCACCATCAATGACGATTGTTTGTCCTGTTAGCCAGCCACTTTGTGTTTTATCACATAAGAAAAGTGCAGCTCCTGCTAAATCATCAGGATTGCCCATTCTTCCTAATGGGGATTGTTCTTCTACCTTTGCTTTTACTTCATTGTAATCTGGAAAAGCTCTAAGTGCATCAGTATCAATAGGTCCGCCACTTATGGCATTTACACGGATTCCAAATTCACCAAGCTCTGTTGCAGCATATTTTACCATCGTTTCAACAGCATTTTTAGAATTTCCATGTCCTGCATAGTTTGGCATATAAACAAGATTCCCGGTAGAGCTTAGAGAAATAATCGCCCCACCACCTACTTCCTTCATTCTTTTTGCAGCCTCTTGTGTGCCTACTACAAAAGCTAATACCGTAGCAGTATAAATATTATTTAATCCTTTTGGTTTTAATCTCATAAAAGGAGCAAATCCCCCCACTACACTTCTTCCATAAATAATTGCATTTGAGATAAAGAAATCAACTCTATTAAAATCTTCATCAATTTGTTTAAAAAGTTCTATATATTGTTCTGGTTCTAAAACATTTAATGGATAATATTTTGCTTTGATATTATATTTAGTGCTAACATCAGTAGCAATATTCTTTGCTTCTTCTTCATTTTTGTTATATGTAAAGGCAATATTCACACCAAATTCAGCAAACCTATAAAGTATAGCCTTACCTATACCCCTTGTTGCACCGCTTATAACTAGAGTTTTTCCTTTCATGTATTCTTTGGTTTTTAATTCTATGCTCATTGTTTTACCTCATATTGTTCTAAAGTTTTTTCTAATAATTTTATATTTTCTTTACTCATTTCACTTAAAGGCAATCTAAATTCCAATGTATCAATTAAGCCACATAGCCACATAGCTGTTTTTATAGGTATAGGATTAGTTTCGCAAAATAATATTTTATTAATTTCAAATAGATTTGCATTTTCTTTTAGACTATTTTTATAATCACCATTATTTGCGTATTTAACTAGATTTACAATTTTATCTGGTAATAGATTCCCTGTTACTGATATAACACCACAACCACCACTTGCAAGGATTGGATAATTGATAGAATCTTCACCACTTAATATCTTTATAGTAGGTATTTTAGCATTTATTTCAACTACCCTTTCTATATTGCCAGATGCCTCCTTTATGGCATATATATTTTTATTTGCATTATGTAGTCTTTGTATAGTATCTATATCTATGTTTATGTTTGTTCTACCTGGAATATTATATAGCATTACAGGTATATCAATACTATTTGCAATAGCTAAAAAGTGCCGAAATAAACCTTCTTGTGTTGGTTTATTATAATATGGAGACACACAAAGGATAGAATCTGCACCAGCTTTTTGTGCAAATTTTGCTAAATCTATGGCTTCTTTTGTTGAATTACTTCCAGCACCTGCTAAGACTAAAGTATTACTTTCTTTACATATATTTACAGCTGCTTCTATGCATTCCATATGTTCTTTGTGGCTTAAGGTAGCAGATTCTCCTGTAGTCCCCATAGTAACACATGCATCCATTCCATATTTTATCTGTCTTTTTATTATTTTTTCATAGCTTACAAAATCTACTTTATCATTTTTAAATGGTGTAATTAAAGCACTCATTGCACCAGTTACTTCTTTCACTTCCTCACCTTTATTCATTTTCTTAAAAATATTGTAGTAGATGATTCTTCTTTGAAATATTTATTTGCAACTTCTATAATATCATCTATGCTTAGTTTATCAAAACTATCCTCATAATTTAATAGAGGTTTTATATTACCTCTTGCAAAATAGCTACCATATAGTGATGCAACATGTGAAGAATTTTGTAAGCCAAATATAAAATCAGCTTTTATATTAACTTTTACTTTGTCTAATTCATCTT
Source organism: Helicobacter sp. MIT 99-5507 (assembly GCF_003364295.1). Lineage (NCBI taxonomy): Bacteria > Pseudomonadati > Campylobacterota > Epsilonproteobacteria > Campylobacterales > Helicobacteraceae > Helicobacter > Helicobacter sp. MIT 99-5507. Next base: position 263,449 of record NZ_NXLO01000002.1, on the reverse strand, counting down.
TATTTATTTTTCCTGCTTTTATATTATCTAATTGTTTTAATATAGAAGATTCTAGTTCTTCGGCTTTTATATCTTTATTTCCCATTGCCATTAATATAAATAAACTTTCATCTTTTAAGTCCATATTATATGCTTGCACATTTTGTGCTATTTTTTCTTTATTTACCAAATTATCAACTAAAATTGAGCTTTTGCCACCACTTAAAATATAGCTTAGGGCAGATAGTGCATTTTGATCGTTATGCTCAAAGTTTGGAATCTTATAGGCTAGGGCGTATAATTCTACTTCTTGGTCTTCTCTTTTTATATCAATAAATCTTTTATCTGTTTGTTTTGGTTCTATTGTGTGTATAGAAGGTATTTCTTTTGTATTTTTTATAGTATTAAAATATTTTTTTGCACTATTAAAAACTACATTAGAATCTATATCGCCAGCTACTACTATAATGGCATTTTTTGGTTGGTAATATGTTTTGTAAAAATCTTTTATATCTTGTATATTCCAAGATTTTATATCATCCATAAAACCTATTGGAGTCCAGTGATATGAATGATATAAAAATGCAGTATTAAATAATCTAAAATATAAATACCCCATAGGCGAATTATCAGTCCTCCATAGCCTTTCTTCGCTTACTACATCTCTTTCTGTTTGAAATTCATCATCTCTCAAAGATAGATTGCTCATCATTTCTGCAAATAATTCTAGTGATTTATTTAAATTGTCTTTACTTGATTTTATGTAGTATCTAGTGTAATCAAAGCTTGTAGAGGCATTTGTATTTCCCCCGAATCTTTTTACAATATTATCAAATTCGCCTGCCTTTAGTTTCTTTGTGCTTTTAAAATTCATATGTTCTAGCATATGGGCTATACCACTTTTACCTAGAATCTCATTTCTGCTTCCAACTTTATAAAAGATATTAATATCAATTACATTGCTATTATTATTCATAGGTATTGCAACGACTTTTAGTCCATTGTCTAAATCTAATTCTTCATATTTGTATAACACACTTGAAAATGCATAATTGCTCATTAAGATCACTCCAAATAAAATATTTCTAATCATTTTAAATCCTAATATAAACTTTTTCCGACAGCTTCACTAATATCTTTAAATCCATCTTCTGCTAATTTTTCTAATATTGTTTTATTGATTTCTCTAACAACACAAGGACCTTCAAAAATCATAGTTGTATAAATTTGAACCAATGACGCTCCAAGCTTTATTCTCTCATATGCTTCTTCTCCATCATCTATTCCGCCTATTGAAATTAATATTGTTTTTTTAAATAGATTCTCACTTAGTATTTGAAAAACTTCTTTAGAACGTTTTTTTAGTGCAACTCCGCTTATTCCACCTTTATCTTTTGGATTTTTTACTAGCGAATAATCAATAGTTGTATTTGTAGCGATTATACCACTAGCACCATTATCTATAGCACATTCACAAACTTTTAACATATAATCTATATCCATATCTGGAGAAATTTTTAAAAATATTGGTTTATTTGTCTGAAGTCTCAATTCACTTAGCAATGCTTTTACAAATTCCTCATTTTGTAAATCTCGTAAATTTGGAGTATTTGGAGAAGATAGATTTAGTGTAAAATAATCACTAGTATCTTTAAATATAGATACTAATTTTTTATAATCAAATATTACTTTCTCTTCCTCGGTTATTTTATTTTTACCTATATTTACACCAATTGGTATAACATATGGATAGATTCTGTTTAATCTTTCTAGTATTTTTTTTCCACCATCATTATTAAAACCCATTGCATTTTGGATACTTTTTTCTTCTACAAATCTAAAGATTCTAGGTTTTGGATTTCCATCTTGTGGTTTTGGAGTTGCTGTGCCTACTTCTATAAAACCAAATCCAAATGCGCTTAGTGCTTTTGTCATTGTTGCATTTTTATCAAATCCTGCTCCAAGTCCAACAGGATTATAAAAATTTAATCCACATATATTTTGCTTCAATCTATCATCTACTATGCAATATTGTTTTGCTAAATATTCTAACGCCATAGGCGTAGATTGTGCTACAATCAGCAATTTTTCTACTAGAGTATGCATATTTTCTGGATCGCATTTGAATAAAAGAGGTCTTATTTTCTTATACATAACAAACCTTTACCAAACTAAAAATTCTTTTTTTACTTTGTTTAATTCATCAATTTTTGATTTTAGTTTCTCTATCTCTGCATCTATTTGTTCTAACATCCACATTTCTAAGTGAGGAGGATAATCCATGCTGCATCTTTTTATCATAATATAATCTATCAAACTGATCTTATGCATACCTAACAGAATCTTTATTTCTTGTTGTATATCTTCTATATCTTTTATGATTGTATTTATTTTATCAAACATAATTTACTCACTTTGTTTGATTCCAGCTTCTACAAGTTTATGAATATGGATTGCACCTTTTATTTCTTTATCTTTATTGGTTATTATAAGTAATTGAATCTTAGAATCTTCAATTAAGTGCAATATATCAAATGCTAACATATTTTCATCATCACAAATTTTTGGATTTTTTGTTGCATAATCTAATGCTTTTGAATCTAAATTAAAATCATCTCTTAACATCGCTCTTCTTAAATCGCCATCACTTAGCATCGCAATTAGTTTATTGTTTTCTGCAATTAACACACTTCCTAATTTACCATTAGTCATTTTTATTATTGCATCTTTTAATGTAACATCTTTTGATATTATTGGTAGATTGTCTTTTTGCATTAAATCTTTTATTTTTACAAATAATCTTTTTCCTAGACTGCCTCCTGGATGAAAAGCTGCAAAATCACTATCTTTAAAATCTCTTTTTTTCATTAGGCATATAGCTATTGCATCACCTAATGCAAGCGTCAATGTTGTAGAGGATGTTGGAGCTATATTTAGCGGACATACTTCTTTTGATACACTAATATCAATAAAATAATCGCCTTGTTTTGAGATAGAGCTATTTATATTTTTTGTCATTGTAATTATTTTGTAAGATAGTCTTTTTAGATGTGGCATTAAGCTTGATAATTCATCACTCTCACCACTATAGCTTATAGCAAGGACTATATCATCTTTGCTTATCATTCCTAAATCGCCATGCATAGCTTCTGTAGGGTGAATAAAAAAGCTAGGTGTGCCTGTGCTAGCTAGAGTGGCAGCTATTTTTTGTCCAACTAATCCACTCTTTCCAACGCCAGTTACAATAACTTTGCCTTTGATATTGTAAATATCATCAATAATTGCATTTATACTAGAATCTATATTTTTTGAAGATTCTATCAATTCATTTGCTTCATTATTTAAAACTTCTATTGCAATTTCTTTAAAGTCCATTGTATTTCCTAGAAATTTATAAGAAATAAATATTTAATACTATTGTTGGATATTTTTTAAATTTCTTAAATGCAATTTTTCTTAAATAATTTTTAAGATTGCCCTCTAGGTTTTTGTTGATAGATTCTGGCTTAGCATTGCTTATATATAATTTTATAGCATCATCTAGCTCTTTTATAAATATCTTTTCTTCTTTATCACCAAGTAATCCAAAAGTTTGGATTCTAGGATTATCAACTAATTTAGAATCTTTCATTTGCATATTGATGATTATAATCCCATCTTCTGCTAATTTTTGTCTATCTAAAACGGTAATATTATCTACAATTTTTCCTAGCTGATTATCAATAAAGAGTTTTCCATTTTTTACACTTCTAATTTTTTTAATATAATTTGGACAAACTTCAATTTGGTCCCCATCTTCCATAAGTAATATATTTTTCTCCAAAACGCCACATTTTATCGCTGTTTCTTTGTGTTTTGCTAGGTGATTATATTCACCATGAATTGGTAAGAAAAATTTAGGTTTTATAAGTCTTAGCATTAATTTTTGTTCTTCTTGTGCAGCATGTCCGCTTACATGAATCTCGCTAAAATCTTGATATGCTACTTTTGCACCTGATTTCATTAGAAAATTTATTACTTTTGATACATTTCCTTCATTTCCTGGTATTGGCTTTGCAGATATTATGATTGTATCTGTTGGTTTTATTTTTATGTGTCTATGTTCATCTGTCGCCATTCTATACAATGCACTCATTGTTTCACCTTGTGAGCCTGTAGTCACGATTAATACTTCATTATCACTATATTTTTCTACTTCATGTGCATCTATGAAAGCATTTTGTGGAATATTGATATATCCTAATTGTCTTGCAATTTCAAGATTTTTCTCCATTGATCTACCAATAACACATATTTTCCTATTAAATTGTAAGCCATAGCTTATTGCTTGATAAACTCTATGGATATTTGAACTAAATGTGCTCATAATGATTCTATCTTGCGTATTTTTAAATACATTTTCAAAAGATGGACCAACGCTAGATTCGCTTGGAGTGTATCCAGCTCTATGTGAGTTTGTAGAATCGCTTAGCATAAGCATTATTCCATTTTCACCATAATATGCAAGTCTATGCAAATCTGTAGGAAAATTATCTACTGGAGTGTGATCTATTTTAAAATCACCAGTATGCAGTATCACACCTGCTTGAGTTTTGATAGCTAATGCACTTGCATCAATTACAGAGTGAGTAATATGAATCCATTCAATTTCAAAATCACCAATTTTTATAGGTTTTCTTTTCTCTACAATCCTAAAACATGAACGAAATTTTTTTAATCCACATTCATCAAATTTATTTCCAATCATTCCAAGTGGCAATGGAGTTCCATATATTGGCATTTGTAATTGTTTGAACAAGTGAGGCACGGCACCTATGTGATCTTCGTGTGCATGTGTTATTATCAGTCCAGCAATTTTATCTTTGATTGCATGTAAGTAACTGAAATCAGGCACCAAAATATCAACACCATGCATATTAGATTCAGGAAAGCTCATACCAGCATCAACAACTATTGCAGAATCTTGACTTTCTATAACGGTAATATTTCCACCGATTTCTCCAAGTCCGCCAAGTGGAGTGATTCTTATTTTTGCTTTTGTTTTCAAATCAAGTTTATAATGTGGATTTAGAGTATTTTTGTGATTTTTATTATTTAATTCAACAACTTTTTTTAAATCTTTATGAAGTCCTAAATTCGATTTTTCATTTAAACCTTCAGAAATACCGCTAACACCATCTTGCATTTCAGTATTTTTAAAATATTCTTTTCTATCTTTTTTTTGAGAATCTTTATTGTCATCTTTTCTTTTCCATCTTTTAAATGGTCTTTTTTTATGATTATTTTCACTATCTGTGCTTGTTTGCTCTTGTTTTATTTCATTGGTTTCGTTGTTACTTTCTTCCATCGTATTATTTCCTTGTGAGTTTAAAAATTTGGTGATACTGCGATGTATTTAGTTGGTGGGCTCTAGTATTTTTTTCTATGCTTAGAGTTTCTAGTATTTCTTCTATATTTTTTATATAAGATAGATTCTTATATATTGTTTTTCTAGGCGAAGCAAAGGCTTTTCTAATTAAATCATAAAAATCTTTTTCTAAGATATTATTATTTTTTCTAATACCAAAAACAGCCGATTCCACTTTTGGAGCAGGACTAAATGCACTTGGCGGAACTATTGATATTAATTCTATCTCTTTGCTTAAGCTTTGAGTTATTACGCTGATGGCACAAAAATCACTATCTAAAGGTTTAGCACAAAATTTATAAGCAACTTCTTTTTGCGTCATGACCACCATCCCTACACACATTCTATCTTCAAGAGCATTTAGTATGATTCTAGTTGCTATATAATATGGTAGATTAGATACTAATATATAAGGCTTATTGTGCAACCAAAAACTTCTACCTTTATTATCTTTGCTAAGCTCTATTGATAGAACATCTTTATTATGTAATATAAAATTATCCTTAGAGAATCTATCATCTAAATATTTACATAATCTTTTATCAATCTCATAAGCAATTAAACTAAAGCTATCCAACAACTTTACGCTCAAATCACCCAAGCCAGGTCCAATTTCTATAATATCTAAAGATATTTCTTCATTCTTAAAAATATTTACCATATTGGATACAGATTCGATGATTTTATTTAAGACGGCTTCATCTTTGAGAAAATTTTGCCCAAACTTTTTATTTGCCTTTATTATTTAAAATCTCCCAAGCCCTAATAAAGCAATCTTTTTTTCTATGCATTGCTCATTATTCTAACTTTTTTTTGATAAAATATCAAGATTTATAGGGTTTATTTGATGAATTATGAATGGATGTTTATATGATAGATAATTTAGCATTTAGAATTATTCCATGTCTTGATGTCAAGAATGGTAAAGTTGTAAAAGGAATTAATTTTATAGATATAAAAGATGTTGGGAATCCAGTAGAAATTGCAAGTGGTTATAATGCACAAATGGCTGATGAAATCGTCTTTTTGGATATTACAGCAACAAATGAAGATAGAAGCACTCTAATAAATGTTGTGAAATCTGTTGCAAAAGAGATATTTATACCATTTACCGTTGGTGGTGGTATTAGAAATCTGCAAGATATGTATAATTTATTAGATTCTGGTTGTGATAAGATCAGTGTAAATTCATCAGCTATAAAGAATCCATCGTTGATATATGAAGGGGCAAAACATTTTGGTTCTCAATGTGTTGTTGCTGCAATTGATGTGAAAAAAGTGGCAGATTCTAGGTGGAATGTTTTTATTAATGGTGGAAGAATTGATACAGGTATTGATTATTTCACTTGGGCAAAAGAAGTAGAGAATCTTGGTGCAGGCGAGATATTATTAACAAGCATGGATAGTGATGGAACAAAAAATGGCTATGATTTAGAACTCCTTAGATGGACTTCATCAAATATAAAGATTCCACTTATTGCAAGTGGAGGCGCTGGAAATATGGAACATATAAAAGAGGCATATTTAGCTGGGGCAAATGCAGCCTTGGCTGCTAGTATATTTCACTATAAAGAAATAGAGATTAAAGAATTAAAAAAATATTTAAGGGATTGCAATATTCCTGTTAGGATTTAATTAATGTTTATTTGTGCTAGTGGTGAAAAATTTTCATTTGCAAAAGAAATAGGCATTGGTCTAATAGATAGTACTATGATATTAAGTAGTATTATATTAAAAGAAAATCCAAAAGAATTGATATTTATAGGTAGTGCAGGTAGCTATGATAAAAGTATAAATATTTTTGATATATTTGTTAGCTCTAGAGCAATGCAGATTGAAACATCATTTATAACACACAATTCATACACTCCAATATTTAATAAAATTGAAAATGTTTCATGTGAAACAGATATAATTGTAAATAGTAGCAACTACATCACCACTGATGAAAATCTTTCAAACCAAATGTTAAATGCAGGAATAAAACTTGAAAATATGGAATTTTTTAGTATTTTAAGAGTTGCGCAATATTTTGAGATTCCAGCATTTGGTATTTTTTGTATCACTAATTATTGTAATAATAATGCTCATAATGATTTCATAGCCAATCATTCAACAGCAAAGAAATATTTAGAATCCTATGTAAGAGATAATTATGGAAAATATTTTTGATTATAGCTTTGATGAATTAAAAGGATTGCTAACTCCATCTTTTCGTGCTAAGCAAGTTTGGAATTGGCTATATATTCATTATGAAGATGATTTTTCTATGATGATAAATCTTCCAAAAGAGATAAGAAACAAACTAAAAGAACAATTTAGTGCAAAGAATCTAGATATAGCAAATGTTGCATTGAGTAAAGATGGGACAAAAAAATATTTATTTCTAACTCATGATAATCATACTTTTGAATCTGTGCTTTTAAAAATGAAAGATAAAGAATTTGATGAAGATGGAAATATAAAGAGTCAAGAAAGATTCACTATTTGTATTTCATCTCAAATTGGTTGTAAGATTGGTTGTAAATTTTGTTGCACTGGAAAAAATGGATTCACTAGAAACCTAAGCGCAGGCGAGATAGTAGAGCAAGTTGTTGCAATAAAAAAAGATAACAATATCGCACCAGAAAAATGTGTAAATATCGTTTATATGGGCATGGGCGAACCACTTGATAATTTTGATAATCTGATAAAAGCTATAAAGATTATCTCTCATATTGATGGACTTTCTATATCGCCAAGAAGGCAAACTATATCTACAAGTGGAATCTCACCTATGATTAATGTCCTTGGCAATTTAGATTTAGGTGTGCAACTAGCCATATCACTTCATGCTGTAAATGATATAACCAGAAATAAACTTATGCCTATTAATAAGATTTATAATATTAATAGCATTATTGATAGTGTAAGAAGTTTTCCAATCGATGCTAGAAAAAGAGTTATGTTTGAATATCTTATGATAAAAGATATAAATGATAGTATAGATAATGCAAAAGATTTATTAAAACTTCTTGATGGTATAAAAGCTAAGGTAAATCTAATATTATTTAATCCATTTGAAGGTAGCAATTTTGAGCGACCAGATTTAGAAAATGCTAAGAAATTTGCAGATTATTTGTATAGCAAGGGATTAATATGCACTATTAGAGAATCTAAAGGTATTGATATTGATGCTGCTTGTGGGCAATTAAAATATAAAAATAAAAAATAAATGTTTCATGTGAAACGATAAGGAATTTTATGCTTCTTGATTTTATATTGATAATATTTTTGGCAATCGTATTTCTCATAGGAGTAGTAAGTTTCTTGATATATGCAAATAAAAGATAAGATTGTTATATGTTAGTTCATATTTGTTGTTCTGTTGATAGTCATTATTTTCTACAAGAATTAAAAAAAGTCTATCCAGATGAAAAGCTGATAGGATTTTTTTATAATCCAAATATTCATCCAAAAGAAGAATATGATTTACGACTTTTTGATGTAAAACGAAGCTGCGAGATTCTAGGTATTGATTTGGTTATTGGTGATTATGATTTGGAATCTTGGCTTGATAAAATCAAGGGCTTTGAGAATGCAGAAGAAAAAGGTGATAGATGCACTATATGCTTTGACGAGAGATTATTAAAAAGTGCTATATTTGCTATGCAACTAAATGAAAAATATTTGACTACTACATTGCTAACAAGTCCTATGAAAAGTCAAAATGATTTATTTAATCAAGGTGAAAATATTGCGAAAGAATATGGACTTGAATTTATTAGTCTTGATACTAGAAGTGGCGGTGGGACACAAAGACAAAGTAAATTAGCAAAGGATTCTAATCTTTATAGACAAAATTATTGTGGTTGTATTTATGCACTAGAAAAACAAAGAAATAGATCAAATAAAATTGCTTTAGAGATGTTTAGCAATATAGGAAAGCAAGTATTAAAAGGAAGCGCACAATGGACGCTAAATACTTTCAAAGAATTGCATAAATATGAAAAAAATAATATTCCACATATTTTGCAAAAAGATAGTATCAATGCTTATAGATTATTGAATGGTTATGTTTTTAAGCAAGATTCTAGGGATGTAATACCTTCATATATTTTTACACATTCAAAATCATCAAAGAATCTAAAAAGTGGTGATATTTTATGGAGAGAAATGATTTTTGATAATAAAAAAATTATGCTTGGATTCTGTGATAATGCGCTATTTATTGATATAAATAGCATTAATTTAGTATTTGATAAAAACTACAAAAATACACTTGATATGCTTTATAATCCTCCTCTTTATGATGATGAATTAGCTTTTAGAGTGAAGATTCTAGGTAGTGATAGTATAAAGCCATTTATTGTATTAGATTCTGCATCTTTTAATAATCTAAAAATAAATATAGATAGTATATTCCAAAATATAGATATTTTTATGGTTATTAAGCTTTAATTATAGATATTTTAGTAGAATCCATACTCTTTAAATCTTAAATCATGGACTTATTTTGATGATAGACATAGATAGAATACTAAAAATACTACCGCATAGATATCCAATATTGTTAGTTGATAAAGTAACATCTTTAAAACCATTTGAATCCGTTGAAGCCTATAAAAACATAACGATCAATGAGCCTATATTTTTAGGACATTTTCCAAGCAAGGCTATATATCCAGGTGTTATGATTATTGAAGGTATGGCACAAGCTGGCGGAATCCTGGCTTTTTCTAGTGGATATGGTGATAAGGTTGATGAAGTAGATAATAAGCTAGTTTATTTTATGAGCATTGATAGAGCAAAATTTAGATCTATGGTGCGTCCTGGTGATAGACTTGAATATAAATTAGAAGTATTAAAGCATAAAGGCAAAGTATGGGTTCTTGATGCTAAGGCTTTTGTCGATGGTAAGCTTGTTGCAGAAGCAGAATTAAAAGCTATGCTTGGCGACAATGATGACAATAAGGTGAAGAATAACGATCAAGGCAAAGAATAAATATTATGAATACATCAATAATTAAAACAAAACATATAGGAGAAGGAACTGCCATTGGTGAGTTTTGTGTTATTGGAGAAAATGTCCAAATTGGTAAAAATTGTAAAATTTACAATAATGTAACTTTAGATGGCTGCACAATAATTGGCGATAATACGACTATTTTTCCAAATGCTACAATTGGTACTATGCCTCAAGACTTAAAATACAATGGTGAAAAAACAGAATTAATTATTGGCAAAAATAATATTATTAGAGAATTTACTATGTTTAATCCAGGCACAGGAGAAAATGGTAAAACAATCATTGGAGATAATAATTTATTTATGGCTTATGTGCATATAGCACATGATTGTGTTATAGGTGATAATTGTATATTAGCAAATTGTGCGACTCTTGGCGGACATATTCATATAGGAAATAATGTAAATATTGGCGGGCTTAGTGCTATTCATCAATTTGTGCATATTGGTGATGGTTCTATGATAGCTGGTGCTTCAGCATTATCTCAAGATATTCCACCATATTGCCTTGCAGAAGGAAATAGGGCAATTATTAGAGGGCTAAATAAATATAAAATGCGAAAGATTTTTACATCTAAGCAGATAGATGAAATAAGCCACATATATAAATTATTGCTATCTGGAGATAAGCCAATTAAAGAGATAGCAGATGAGATTCTTTGCAATACTGATTCAAAAATTATAAAAGATATTTGTATGTTTATAAAAGATTCTAAACGTGGAATTCCATATAAAAGAGGTAATATCAATGAGTAAAAAGCAATGCAGTATTTGCAGTGCAATAGATAGTGATAAAAATCCTGTTTTTTCTAAAAAAGGTTTATTTATCTGTAGAGATTGTCAAAACAAATATGGAGCTAGTAGCATAGATGATTTTATAAATAGACTTGATATAGATGAGGAAAATGAAGAATATTATTGTGATATAAATTTTAATAATACTTCTCCAAAAATTTTAAAAACTGCATTAGATGAATATGTAATAGGGCAAGATGAAGCAAAAAAACTTTTATCTGTTGCTGTATATAATCATTATAAAAGAATCTTGCAAAAAAATAATGATGATGAATATGATGATGTCGAAATAGCAAAATCTAATATTTTATTATTAGGTCCAACAGGAAGCGGAAAGACATTGATGGCGCAGACTTTTGCAAGATTTTTAGATGTGCCTATAGCAATTTCTGATGCCACTAGTCTAACTCAAGCAGGATATGTTGGTGAAGATGTAGAAAATATACTAACAAGACTTTATCAAGCAGCAGATTATGATATAAGAAGAACAGAAATGGGTATTGTTTTTATCGATGAGATTGATAAAATCGCTAGAGTTGGTGAAAATCGTTCAATCACTAGGGATGTATCTGGTGAAGGAGTGCAGCAAGCTTTGCTTAAGATTATAGAAGGAAGTATTGTAAATGTATCACCTCAAGGAGGCAGAAAGCACCCACATCAAGAATTTATACAAATCAATACCGAAAATATTTTGTTTATTTGTGGTGGAGCATTTGATGGATTGAATGACATAATTAAAAGACGTCTTGGTGGAAATATGCTAGGATTTAATAGTGATAAAAAGATTATTAATAATGATGAAAAGTATTTTCACTTAGTAGATTCCAGTGATTTAATGAATTATGGAATGATTCCAGAGCTTATTGGTAGATTGCATGTAATTGCAACACTTGATGAGATTAATCAAGAAGCAATGCTAAATATATTGTTAAAGCCAAAAAATTCCTTGATTAAACAATATCAAAAAATATTTGTACTTGATGATGTAGAATTAGAGTTTGAAGAAGGAGCATTAAAGCTTATAGCAAAAAAAGCAATAGAGAGAAAAACAGGTGCAAGAGCATTGCGTGCTATAATGGAAAGCATAATGGTGGATTTGATGTTTGATATAAAGGACTACACTGGATATAAATTAGTTATAACAGCTGATTTTGTATCAAAAAATAAACCTCCTATGTTAATTAAAAAAGGATTAGCCAAAAAAACACCAAAGACAAAAATAAAGAAATAAAAACAACTCAACAAAAAAGGATATAAATGATTTTAGATACTATTATAGGTATGTTTTCACAAGATATTGCAATAGACCTTGGCACAGCAAATACTGTCGTTTTGGTTAAAGGTCGTGGTATCGTGATAAATGAGCCAAGCATTGTAGCTATTCAATCAAATAAATATAGTAGAAATAAGACTTTAGCCATAGGCAAAGAAGCTAAAGAAATGATGGGAAAAACTCCAGATGGAATTGATGTAATAAGGCCTATGAGAAATGGTGTAATAGCTGATTTTGATATGACTGAAAAAATGATTAGGCATTTTATAGAAAAAACACATAATAGAAGAAAGATGATTCGTCCAAGGATTGTTGTTTGTGTGCCATATGGGCTTACAGGAGTTGAAAGAAAAGCTGTAAAAGAATCTGCCACAAGTGCGGGAGCTAGAGAAGTATTTTTGATAGAAGAGCCTATGGCTGCTGCAATTGGTGCAGGACTACCTATAAAAGAGCCACAAGGCAGTTTAGTTGTTGATATTGGTGGTGGAACTACTGAAATTGGTGTTGTATCTCTTGGAGGACTTGTAATAAGTAAATCAATTCGTATGGCAGGCGATAGAATGGATGAATCTATTGTCGATTATGTTAGAAAAAAATACAATCTTTTAATTGGCGAGAGAACTGGTGAAGAAATAAAAGTAAAAATAGGTTGTGCATCTCCACTTGATAAAACATTATCTATGCAAGTTAATGGAAGAGATCAAGTAAGTGGATTGCTAAATACTATTGAACTTACAAGTGAAGATACAAGAGAGGCTATGAAGGAGCCATTAAGAGATATAGTTGATGCACTAAAGAGCGTATTAGAAGTCATGCCACCTGATTTGTCTGGTGATATTGTAGAAAATGGAATCGTTTTAACTGGTGGTGGGGCTTTGATAAGAGGTATTGATAAATATTTAGCAGATACGGTAAAACTACCTGTTTATGTAGCTGATGAGCCACTTTTATCGGTTGCTAAGGGAACAGGAAAAGTCCTTGATGAAGATGGAATCTTAGAACAATTAGTATATGAAGAATAATCCTTAGTATATGAAAAAGCACAATAAAACATTATGGATTAGCATAATTATTATGTGCATTTTGTTTGTGCTTGAGATTAATAAAGGTATATTTACATATGCTACTTTGATTAATAATTTTGTTAGAGAAAATGTATTTAATATAAAAGATAATATATCATTAGCATTTGATAAATACATATACCAAGCAGAAGAAATAGAGAATCTAGGCAATGTAAAATTACAAAATGAGAGACTACAAGCTAGATTGCTTACTTTAGAAAGTGAAAATAAAAAACTTCTTACATTGTTAAATATCAACAAAAAGCCAAACCTACCTAATATTTTTTTGGTGAAGGCTTATTCATATGTAAATATGGGCAACTATTCACAAATATGGCTAAAAAGTGATGAGTTTAGCAATACAGATGAAAATAAAATATTTGGACTTATTAGAAATGGATATGCAGCAGGAGTTGCATTAAATTCAAATGGTGGCTTAGTTGGTATTTTAAATGGAGATTCTAAGGCTAGTTATAGTGTTTATATTGGAGATTCTAAGTCAGTTGGAATCCTAAAAAATAATACAAATGGAAATATTGCAATTGAATATATTAATGCTTGGAATGAGATTAAAATAGGAGATGAAGTCGTTACAAGTGGGTTAGATGGAATCTTTTTTGAAGGTATTAAAGTTGGTAAGATAAAAAAAGTATCACAAGAATATGGGTATATTGTTGCAGAAGTTGATTTGTATAATCAAAATAATGATATAGGATATTTTTGGCTTATTGATATTTCTATGCCTATAGAAGATAGCATTGATGATTCTAATTAGACTTTAAATATCTTTGCATTATTATCATTGCACTTATGCTATCAATAGTGCCATTTTTTCGCATTATGTGACTATTATCTCTATTTTGCAACATTTCTTCTGCTTCTTTTGAACTCAAGCTTTCATCTACAAATTTTATTTCTCCACTAAAATTTAAAAGTGTGATAAAATGGTTTATTCGTCTTTGCATTTCTTCATTTGCTATACCAATTATTAGAATCTTTGTATTTTTTTCTATTAATAGCTCATTTAATCTTTTAGCAGCATCATTTCTATTTCTTCTAATGATTGGTGCAAGTGGCAAAATAATGCCATTTATATATTGTGCTATTCCTATTTTTTTTAATCCAAAGTCTATTGCTATCATTTTGTTTTTATCTTATTGTTTTGACGCACTAAAAGCCCCATAAATTCATATTCTAAGATTCTATCTCCAAATTTTTCTAAAGCTACTTCAAAGCTAGGTGCATTTTTGCAAAATTCTAAAATCTCATCATTTTTAGATTCTAAAGATTGTGTATTTTGTATTTTAGAATCTAGAATAGAATCTCTTATAAAATCATCAATATCATAAATCACTTTTGCATATTTATTTATGATTAAATATTCACTAAGAGGGCTTTCTTTGTATCTATGCGGAATTGTCCATATTGGTTTGTTTAATTCTATTGCGATTTTTGCACTATAGTTTGTGCCACTATTTAGATCACCTTGTGGAAATATCACTATATCACTCAATGCAATAACTATTCTGTTTCTTTCAAGAAAGCTATATTTTTTAGGAAAATATGGGCTTTCATACTCACTAATTATCAAAGCTTTATTTTTTATATCATTTATTAGTTTGCTATTTTCTTTTGGATATGTGATATCTAGACTTCCTGGGGATATCATTATTGTATTTGGCATTGAATTTGTATGTGCGATAAAATCAATCCCTATCGCCCCACCACTTATTATTGTGGCATATTTACTTATTTTTTGTGCTAGCGTTGCAGTTATTATTTGTGTATATTGATTTGGACGCCTTGTGCCAACGATGGCTACTTTAAAATTATCTAATAACTTTTTATTTCCTATATAAAACAATTCTTTTGGTGGCTTTTTTAAAGATTCTAGTGATTTTGGTATTTTAAGTGTATTTATCATTGCTGTATCAATGTTTTTTGATATCTAAAGGTTATTTTTATTCTTTCATCATCACTATTTTCAAGTACAGAATCCAACTTGTTTTTATTGCAAAATTCTAAAATCTCATCATCTTTTCCAAAAATATCGATATAGTTATTTATACTTTTTGTCCAATTTATCGTATCATTTATATGATTTTTAAAATCTTGAATATAGGCAATTTTGTATATATTTTTTATATTTTCACTCCAATATTCAATTTTTATATAATCTTGAAATATATTTTCTAGTGCATCTACTTTACCATCAAATGCTAAATCTTTTGCTTGTTTGCACAAAGTATCAAATTCTTTGCAATAGTCTTTAAATTCGCTTAGATATTGCAATTCTTCAAATTCTAAGGCAAGCTTATATACTTTATCTTTTTTGTTTGCAGCAATAAGCTCTAGCATTTCTAGTTTTTTTGATATTGAGACTAAGTGGCTTGTTATAATATCCTTGTATGAGGGAAAATTTTGTAAAAACTTTGCTAGTCTTTCAAATTCATCATATTGTTTATTATTTTCACAATTTATTGCTTTTTGGTATATATTATCACCAAGCATTAATACTTTTTTGTATAGCTCTGTATCTTTTAGATATGAAAAATTAGAAGTTAGTAAAAAATATTCTTTGAAATTTTGCTCTTTTACAAATATCTCTGCATCTTTAAAAATATTGATATTATTTAAAAGTTGCATTATTGTAGATTTTTTTGGTGTTTTTAGAAATGGCTCTAGAATCTTTTTTGCAGATTCTGCATTATTTTGGTTTTCTTCTATTAATTTTTTTGCATGATTAAAGGTTTTGTGCCATATATTTTCTAAATCTTGAAAATAGGAAGTTTTAAGCAAAAATTTTATTTGCAAAGCCATATTGTAGGCTTCTTCATATGATTTTTCATCTATTAGATTTCGAAATTTTTTTAGAATATCTTTAGAATTTAGATAAAAATTAAAAGCTTCTTTTTTTCTTTCATCTCTTAGAAATGGATCTACAAGTTCTAGTGCTTCATCTATTTTGTTATCACTTAATAATTTTGTAGCATCTTTTAATACATCTTCCCAATCATCATCAAAAATCTTTGCACAAGGAAGTAACGATAAAAAGATATTTTTATCTAGCATAATGGCTGCTTTTTTATAGTCTTTTTTATTGCAAGATTCTATAAATTCACCATCTTTGTCATTATAATTTATAATAATTAACTCTCCATTTGTAAAACCAACAAAAATTTTTCCTAAATACAAATATAGCGAGCTAATCCCACTTGTATTATCAAGCTTTATGCTGAATATTTTTGTATTTTCATCTAGATTGATTATATAAATCGTAGAATCTCTTGAGCCAACTATTGCTAGTTTTTCATCATCATTTATGCAAAATATAGATGGCCATGATGTAAATGGTGTAGAAATATTTATTGTTTGATTTGCTCTTATATCATAGATGATAGAATTTGAATTTCTTAACACCATAAATAATTTTGAATTATTATCAAAAAAATCAGCCCATTCTACAACTTCATTTGTGTTAAATATATTTGTAGTTTTTGCTCTTTGGTAGTCAAATATCATATTTGATTTATTAAAACACGAAGCAAATAAGAATCTAGAATCTTTAGAAAAATTAAGATTTGATATATAATCTGGGCGATAAGGAAGTGTCATTATTTTTTGAAATTTATTTGTATCATAGATATGCACCCTGCCATCTTCTCCACCGCTTGCAAGTATATTATTATCATTTGAAAATGCTGAAGCACTAATAGTCTTTTTATGATAATCTAGTCTTGCAATTATTTTAGTAATATCTTGTATTTCTGCAATGGATAATATATTTGATTCATTTTCTGCTAGGCTTATTAGATTTGAATTTGCACTTGTTGTTTTTGAATATTTATGTGGCAATTCTTTTGTATGCAATAGCGTAGCTAGCTCTTTTAATCGCATTGTTTTTATATCTATTTTAAATACAGAATAATTTTGATTTATTATGATTAAATCATCATTTGATTTATTGATACTTAAAATACTTCCTTTGAGATGGAATCTATTTGTTATATCAATATTATTCATTTATGAAACTTTTGGGCATATCGCGTTATTTTTGCATTTTGTAATATTTCATCTAATTCATTTAGATAAATTATATCAACATCTTTAAATAGATTCTCTTTTGCTAGTTTTAATGCCTGCAATGTTTCTTTATGAGGATGTGCTATAAGTATGGCATAACCTCTTTTTTTTGCAATTTTTATACCTTCTTTGATTTGCTTATTTAGTGCATTTGCATCAAGGTTATTATCTATAAAAATATCTCTATGTAAAATCAATCTATTTTGCTCTTTTGCAATTTCATTTAGTTTTGTATCTGGTGTAGTTCTACTATCGACAAATTTTATTTTATTATCATCTAATACACTTAGTAATGTCTCTACACTTTCTTTATTTGCTGTAAATTTACTTCCTGTATGATTATTGATATATTTTACATTTGGCATAGATGATTTTATAGATTGTATTTTTTCTCTCATTCTATCAATAGAATCTCCTATTTTTATCGTATCTAATTCATCTGTATATCTTTTTGCCTCTAGTGGTAAATGTATCATAAAGAAATCAAGATTATTAACAGCATTTATCATATCATTATTATTGTTTGGAAATATCGATGGAGTGATCTTTAAATCTATTGATTTTATATCATTTAATTGTTTGATATTTAATACATCATCAATTATTATTACGATTTTTGGTTTAGAATCTTGCAATATATCTTGATATTGCACTTTGGGTTTTTCTTCTTTGTTTTCTTCTTGTTTTGGTATAACTTTTTCTTCTATTATATTGTCTTTATAATCTAGCACTTCTGATGAGGTAGGATTATTGCTGTAATCAACTCTTTTTTTGTATTGTATTGTGTATGCCATTGTAGCATTGGAATCTTGTTTTGGTTGTGTTATCTTTCTGTTTATATTCTCTATTTTATTATCATTTAGGCTTATAAAATTATCAGCTTTTGGCTCTATTAAGTTTATTATTAGATATGATGCTGCTAATATCAAAGATAGAATCATTAAATTATGTATCTTTTTCATTTAGTATAATTTCTATTTCTAACATATTTACATTTTGATTAGAATCTGCCTTTATATCTATTTTGTTTGTTTGTGTATATTTTCTAATAACTGCTAGAATCTCATTCTTCATATCTTCCATATATGGTATATTTGATGTTCTATCATGAGCCAGAGCTACTACAAGCCTATTTTTTGCATCATCTGCAGATTTATTCTTTTTCCAAAAAAACATTTAAACAACCTTATTTAAAAAATCTGCTAAAAAAGCTATCATTTTCTACTATAAAAGGCACATCTTTGCCTAATATTCGATCGCTTATTCTTTCATATGCTTTTGCGCTTTTTGTTTTTTTGTTATAAATTACTGGTTCTCCACTATTTGTCGCTGATACTATTTTTTCATCTTCTGGTATTAGCCCAATAAGAGGGATTCCAAGTATGGTAAGCACATCATCACTACTCATCATGTCACCTTTTTTTATCAAATCAGGCTTGATTCTATTTATGATTAGATGTTTTGCCACCTCTTCCCCATTTTTTGCTTTATCACTTTTTGCATCAATTATACCAATGACTCTATCAGCATCTCGCACACTGCTAACCTCTGGAGTTACTACAATAAGCGCTCTATCAGCCCAAAAAATAGCGTGTTCAAATCCGCTTTCAATACCCGCTGGTGAATCAATAATAATAAAATCAAAATTTTGCTTTAATTCTTCAATTAGAATCTTTACTTTGTCTTTATCAAGAATATTTTTATCTTTATTTTGAGATGCTGGTAAAAAATATAGAGATTTTGTTCTTTTATCATTAATTAATGCTTGGTTTAGATTGCATTTACCTTCCATAACATCGATTACATCATAGACTATTCTGTTTTCAAGACCTAAAATCATATCAAGATTTCTAAGTCCTATATCGAAATCTATTGCTACGACTTTTTTTCCACGATTTGCTAAACCAACAGATATATTTCCAACAGCAGTTGATTTACCAACACCACCTTTGCCTGAAGTAATAGTAATAACAATTCCCACAAAATTACCTTTTATAAAGTTTAAATTTTAATCAAGTCTTATAATATAGCAGATTTCACACAATAAAGCCATATAGTTGGAAGTAATAATTTAGAATTCTAAGCCTCAAACTTAGAATTCTGTTAAGAAAGTATTTAGAATTTCACTGCTCCAGTTGTAGCAAGAGGGATAATTCTATTTGAACCACTTGGGTAAGATTCTTTTAGAGCTTTGCAGAATGTTCCACTATTTCCACCGCTATTTGCACCGCCTCCTACACCGCTTATTTGGGCTGGATCAAAAATTAGATTTCCTGTAGCTGTATTTAATTGAATAATATGTCCACATCCGCCAGTTTGATTGCTTCCACTTTGTGTTACAACATTACCAAGTGGTTCAATTCCTGGGTTGTTACTAGTTCCACTATTTCCAGCTTTCCATCTACCTCTATCAAGTCCTCCTGTATCTATCATCCACTCTCCCCAAGAGCTAAATCCAGTAGGAGTTGATGCTGTAGGATCTATATTTTCTGCAAAAACTCTTGCAGGGATCGCCTTTAGTGTAGAAGCAATATCACTTCTTGCCATTGCCACTTGCGCATCTGTCCTTGTAGTTACAAATCTAGGAACCGCAACAGCAGCAAGCACACCTAAAATAACGATTACGAATACCAACTCAATCATTGAAAAACCACTTCTTTTCATTTTCTTTCCTTTTTAAAAAGATTTCTTAAATCCATTAGGATAAAAGTTAATGAAATTTAAACATTTTTTTTTTGAATATTTCCTTAAGAGCAATAAAACCTGATATCAAATATTATTTCATATTTCTAATTTTTGCGATTTCATCACGCAATCTTGCAGCTTCTTCAAATTCTAATGCTTTTGCAGCAGTATGCATTTGTTTTGTCAAATCTTTTATGATTTTATTTCGTTCACTCTTTGGAATCTTACCTTTTATCTTTATTTTTTCATCACTGCTTGCAATCTTTAATTCATCTTCTATATTTCTTTTTGTGCTTTGTGGAGTGATATTATTGGCTTTATTAAATGCTTCTTGTTTGTTTCGCCTATAATTACTTTCATCAAGTGCCGCTTGCATACTTTTTGTAATCTTTTGAGCAAAAAATATTACTTTTCCATTTACATTTCTTGCAGCTCTTCCCATAGTTTGAATAAGGCTTGTTTGGCTACGCAAAAAACCCTCTTTATCAGCATCAAGGATAGCTACAAGGCTCACTTCTGGCAAATCAAGCCCTTCTCGTAAAAGATTTACTCCAATTAACACATCAAATTCACCAAATCTAAGAGATCTTATTAAATGATTTCGTTCAATCGCATCAATATCACTATGTAAATATTGACATTTTATTCCCAAATCATTGTAATATTTACATAAATCTTCTGCCATTTTTTTAGTAAGCGCACCTACTAATGCCCTCTCGCCTCTATTTATTACTATTTTTAGCTCATCATGTAGAAGCTCAACTTGTTTTTTGCTATCTTTTATTTCACAAAGTGGATCTAAAAGTCCTGTAGGACGGACTATTTGCTCTGCAATATTTTCTTTGCTAAGATTTAGTTCTAGTTCGCTTGGTGTTGCTGATACAAATAGATAATGTGGCGCTTTATTTATAAATTCATCAAAATTGAGCGGGCGATTATCTAGCGCACTAGGCAATCTAAACCCATATTCTACAAGCACTTCTTTTCTACTTCTATCACCTGCATACATACCACCAAATTGTGGAAGACTTACATGAGATTCATCTACTATTATTAGATATGGTTTATTTTTACATTCAAAATAATCAATTAAACAATATGGCGTTTCACCTGGATTTTTACCCGTTAGATGTCTCGCATAATTTTCTATTCCTTTGCAGATTCCATTTTCTTTTATCATTTCTAAATCAAATTCTGTTCTGCTTTTTAGCCTAGTATAAGCTACTTCATTATCTTTAAAATCAATTAGTCTAGATTCTAATTCACTTTCTATGCTATTTATAGCACCCTTAAGCCTATCTTGCTCTACTATAAATGGATTTGCTGCATAAAGGACATAGCTATCTAGTTTTCTTAATTCTTTGCTATCAATAGAATCTATAAATGATATTTTTTCAACTTCATCATCAAAAAATTCGACTCTAAGGACTTCATCTTCAATATATGCAGGATAAATATCAATCACATCGCCATTTGTTCTAAACTCACCTCGCTTTAAATGTGTGAGACTTCGTGTATATCCCATACTCACTAATCGCTCTAAAAAATCTCTATGTTTTTTTCTATCTCCAATTTGTATTTTTTCAATCATTTGTAGATATTCTTTTGGATTCCCTAAGCCATAGTTTGCAGAAACACTTGCTATTACAATAACATCATCATATGCAAGAAGTGAAGTCGTAGCAGATAGCCTATATCTCTCTAAATCATCATTAATACTAGAATCTTTTTCTATAAATAAATCTCTTCTTGGGATATATGCTTCTGGTTGATAATAATCAAAATGTGATATAAAATATTCAACTTTGTTTTGTGGAAAAAAACTTTTAAATTCACTATAAAGTTGAGCACACAAGCTTTTGTTATGTGACATTATTAGTGTTGGCATTTGTAGATTTGCAATAATATTTGCCATTGTGTAAGTTTTGCCACTACCTGTAACTCCAAGAAGCATTTGGTATTGATTTTTATTTTTGATACTATTTGTTAGCATTTCTATTGCTTGTGGCTGATCGCCTGCTGGTTTGAAATCAGAATTTAATATAAATTTACTCATAATATTTATATATTGCCTTAAAAATTAAATTATTATTTTGTTACAATTATAATATTTTATAAAATTTTTGATAGCAAAGGGTTTGTAATGAGTATTTTAGACAGACTTACACAAAAAGTTGATGAGTTGTTAATTAGGATTAATGAATTGCATGAAGAAAATAAAAAACTTCAATTAGAAAATAATGCATTAATAACAGAATCTCAAGAAAAAGATAGACAAATAAATGCTTTATATGATGAGCTTGCATTAAGAGATAGAGGTTATGAAGATTTGATAAACAAAATAGATGAGGCGAAAAAATAGGTGGATTTAGGGCTTAGAGCAGATTTGATTCTAAATGGAAAAAGGATTCAAATAAGCATTGAATGTATTAATAAAAATGCTAAAAGTGAAGTAGAAGCTTTATTTGCAAAACAAAATTTAGATATCAAAGATATTTTAAAAGCTTATATCAAAAAAGCACAAGAATACGCTGAACTAGAAGATAAATTAAGGAATCTAACAAATCAATTGGAGCAAATCTGAATTACTACAATATTGCTCCACTAAGATTAAATCTCCAACCTCTAACATACCATAGCGATATAGAAATCAAAGATTATCAATTAGTAGATATAGAAATAAAGAAAAAAAATACTCTAGGGGTGGTTATCTCTAAATGTGAAAAGCCAGATTTTAACACACTAGAGGCAAAACCAAAAGATTTGTATTTTAATGATATTCAAGTTACTTTAGCTAATTTTATTAGCAATTATTATTGTGCAAATCTTGGGCTTTGTTTTTCTTTGTTTGTTTCACTTGACCATAAAGATAATGTAAAAATCGATAAAAACACTCAATCGATATTATTAAACAATACTCTAAATCATTCGCAGAATCTAGCATTAGATTTTATAAGAAATCACAAAAAGACATTATTGTTTGGCGATACAGGAAGTGGAAAAACAGAAATCTATATCAATATGATTTTAGAAACTATAAAAAATGGTAAAAATGTTTTATTTTTAATGCCAGAGATTTCACTTACTCCACAAATGGAGAAAAGATTAAAAAATGTTTTTGGAGATTTAGTTTGTATTTGGCACTCAAAAATCACAAAAAAAAACAAAAATCAATATTTAGAGAATCTACATAAATACAGAATCATAGCAGGTGCGCGTTCGGCATTATTTTTACCATTGCAGAATCTTGGATTGATTATTGTTGATGAAGAACATGATGATGCGTATAAATCAAATACTACTCCAAAATACAATGCAAGAGATTTGAGCATATATCTATCAATAAAGCATAATATCAAGCTAATCTTAGGCAGTGCAACACCTAGCATTGTTAGCTATTATCATTTTAAAAATAGTGGTGAGATTTTTCGACTAAAAGGCAGATATTTTGATAGCAAAAAAGAGATTGTTTTTGAAAATTCTAGCACGAAGCTAACACCAAATTTATTGCAAAAAATAGAATCTACATTACAAAATAAAAAACAAGTAATCGTATTTATACCAATTCGTGCAAATTTTAAAACGATTATGTGCAATATTTGTGGTAATAGTATAAAATGTAAAAATTGTTCTATTTCCATGAGTGTGCATTTAAAAAAGAATGCTCTAGTTTGTCATTATTGTGGATATATGGAGAAATTAAGCGATATTTGCCCTAATTGTGGCAGTAATGAATTTGTAGCATTAAATGTAGGAACTCAAGAAATTGCAAAAGAATTAAAAGAAAAATTTCCACAAAATAGAATTGAGATTTTTGATAGAGATGAGATAAAAACAGATAATAAATTAAAAAAGATTCTAAATGAATTTAATGATAATAATATTGATATTTTGGTTGGCACTCAAATGCTAAGCAAAGGGCATGATTATCATAATGTATATTTATCTGTTATACTAGGTATTGACAATCTCTTAAATAGTAGTGATTTTAGAGCATTTGAAAAATCCATGGCTCTTATTTATCAAATATCTGGACGCTGTGCTAGAAAAGAAGATGGCGAGGTTTTTATCCAAACACTAAATCAAAATACTTTTAAGTCATTTTTGAATGATTATGAAGATTTTTTATCTTTTGAATTAAAACATAGAAAAGATTTTTATCCTCCGTATGTTAAATTAGCCTTGATTTCATCAAGCAATAAAAATGATAAGATCGCAAGAGAGTTAATAGAATCTTGTAAAAAGATAGTAGAATCTAATAAATTTATTGAAATTGTTGGGCTAAATAAAGCACCAATAGAGCGTATAAATGGTAGTTGGAGATATTTTATGCTACTTAGGACGCACAATATAAAAGATCTTTTGGCTTGTATCTATTTATTAAAAGACAAGCAGGTATCTATTGATATCGATCCATTGCATTTATTATAAAAAGGATTTTTATGAAAATAAATATAGCTTGCAAAAGTCCAATTTTGCAAAAAACACTAAATTTGTATCTAAAAGATTATATATCAAGTATTGAAAGCTGTGATTTTGTGATTGCTGATACTATTTTTGATAATACAAATAAACCAATTGCTCTAGCGACATTTAGGGCAGATTCTGATATTAGACGCCCAATACATAGAGAATCTTTATTTAATGATTTATCTATATTCTATGAAAATCTAAATAAACTTCCAAAATCACAAAAAGCAAATAATGTGCTTGATATAAGCGAGCTTACAAGTCTAAGAAAATCTCTAGATTCTATAAATGGATTAAACAATAAAAATGACATAGACCCGCTAAAAGAACAGATTGATAATATATTTGCTGATTTTGCAAATAAACTTTATGATGTCCTCAAAAAAAATCAATAAATCTAGTATAAAGATAATTGCAGGAAAACATAAAGGCAAGATTCTATACATGGATATTTT
Source organism: Helicobacter sp. MIT 99-5507 (assembly GCF_003364295.1). Classification (NCBI taxonomy): domain Bacteria; kingdom Pseudomonadati; phylum Campylobacterota; class Epsilonproteobacteria; order Campylobacterales; family Helicobacteraceae; genus Helicobacter; species Helicobacter sp. MIT 99-5507. Next base: position 238,231 of record NZ_NXLO01000002.1, on the reverse strand, counting down.
GCCAAATACGCGTCCTACAAAATCAATAGTAAAAGAATCTTTATTTAATACTCTACAAGATTCTATAAAAGATAAAATTTTGATAGAAGTTTTTGCAGGTTATGGCAGTATAGGATTTGAAGCTTTTAGTAGAGGCGCAAAAAAAGTGATTTTTATAGAAAAGGATTCTAGTTCTTTTTCTATTTTGCTTAATAATATAAATCTATTTAATAGCCCAAATTTGGTAGCTTATAATGAAGATTCTCTTATTTTTTTAGAGCAATTTTGTAAAAATAACAAATTTGATATTTTGTATTTAGACCCACCATTTTGTCTTGATTATGAGGTAATTTTTACATTATTATCAAAGCTAGATTTATCAAATAAAATTGTAATAATGGAGCATATTTCAAGCTTTGTTATGCCTAAGAGGCTAAATAATCTAAGTTTATATAAAAGTAGAAAATTTGGCAGAAGCACTCTTAGTTATTATTTTTAAAATTTTGATAGAATCTAGCTTTGATTCTATAAAAGGTTGAATAAATGGCTGATGATAAAAAATCTAATAATAAGTTTATTGTGATAATTATTATAGTGCTTATTCTAGTTGCATTATTGCTTGGAGTGGCATTTTATTTTATGACTAAAAGTCCAGCACAAGAAGAAGCAGCTCAAATGCAAAATGCAGTCACTCAAGATAATGCACAGACAGGAAATGCCTCTATTGGTGCTTCAAGTAGTGGAAATTATATGAGAGTTGGTTCTATTTATCAGCTTGATCAATTTATAGTAAATTTACTTGCTCAAAGTGGCAGAAGATATTTAAAAACAACAATATCACTAGAGATGACAAATCCTGAATTACAAAATGAAATAGTCACCAAATTGCCAGCAATAAGAGATACTATTATTGATGTTTTATCTTCAAAATCATTAGAGGAAGTTTCTACCACAAGAGGAAAAGAAAAAACCAAAGAAGAAATAGTGCAGAGATTAAATGAATTTTTAGTCGATGGAAAAATAAGAAATATATTTTTTGTAGATTATGCGATTCAATGATAGGAATTGATTTAGTATCGATAAAACGCATAGAATCTTTGGTAAAAAAATATGATATGACTTTTTTAAAAAAGATTCTAAATAATGATGAAATATCACTTGTAAAAAATAATAACAACTTTAATATCAACAGAATCTCTGGTTTTTTTGCTACAAAAGAAGCTTTGTCAAAAGCTCTTGGATGTGGGATTGGTAAGGATTTGAGATTCTGTGATATTTGTATTTATAAAGATGATAAAGGCAAACCAAAAATTAAATTAGATTCTGCAGTGATAAAAAGATTTAATATAAAAAATATAGATTTATCCATAAGCCATGATAAAGATTATGCAGTAGCAGTAGTGCAAGTTTGTAATTAGTCTTTGAAATCAACTATTATCATTCCTGCAAATTTATCTTTTTGTCCTTTTGTTTGTTTGTAAAATTCAATTCTATATTTTTTGTTATCTTTATCAATGCTAAATCTATCCATCAAATCTTTCTTTTTTATTTTGATTCCAACTTCAGAATCCACACCATCTTTATAATACCCTATCACATTTACTCTATATGGAAGCGGTGGAATCTCAAAACTATCTTTTATAGATATTATTGTGCCAATTGGTATTTCTATTTCATTATTATCAATGATGATATTTACATTTTTTAATGAATAATCAAATTCTGTATAAAATGGTTTTAGATAGACTAGATTTTTGTTTCCATGCTTTATTCTATAGTTTTTTTCATCTTTAAAAAGCCATACAATAGGAGTATTTGAATAAAAATCTATATTTTCTTTTTGTATTGGAAAATGATTTATAACAGGCTTGATGTTGTATAATGGTAGCTCGATGATATCATTTATTACTATATTTGTATCTTCATGATTTATCAATTTATCTATACTTTTTATATCAAGGTTAAAATCTCGCTCAAATTTTATATTCATACTTTTCATCATACCCTCAATACTAAGTAGATGATAATACACTCTTTGATTTAGCGGCAAGCTTTTTGATGCTTCATTTGCAAATGCCATTTTTTTATTGATTGTTGCAAAATATGTCAGGCTTTTTTCTTGTTCTATATCACCATTTGCAGTATTTGTATTTCTAACTCTATATCTATGTAATTCATCTAAAAGATTGCCATTTATATATTCTACTACTTGAGAGATATTGTCATTTAAATCATTATATTCAAATAGTGTGCCTTGATCTATTACAGAGCAATTTCCCCATCTATTTTGATTAAGCATATTGTTTATATAGTCTTCCCTGTAAAAACCACTTCCATCGTGTAAATGTAAGATTTTAATCACATTTTCATCTAATATTATTTTTTTTATATCTTGCACTATTTGATATTCAGGGTCACTTTTGTCGAGTTTTGCAAATTTTCTATTCATATCACCATAGATTCCACGATTATTTCTAAGAATGCTATATTGATTTAGATTTGGCACTACCCATACGCTTCCATCATATACTTTATAATGCTTTATAAGTATTGATGTAGCATTAAATCCCCCAGGCTCATCGCCTTGGATTCCAGATATTACGAGCAATGCTGGTTTATTGCTAGGATTATTTGAATCTAATTTATATAAACTAAAATTTATTGGCTTGGCACTTATAAATAAAATAAATATAAAAAATATTAAAAATCTCAAAAATTACCACCACAATATAAAATGCTAATAATTATAGCAGATAAAATGGAATAAAATATGCTTGAATTAGGGCAAAATAATGGAGCAAAAAATGAATGATAATGATATATTAGCTACATTTAAAAAGCATTTATGTGGCATAAAAGAAGTTGATTGCAATATTACAAAAAATCAAATCTATAATTTTGGCGAAACAATGAAGGGTATCAATGAATTTGTTGGTGCAATTCAAACTATAAGCCTAAACCTAACTAAGATTAAAGATATATTTGAAAAGATTCAATGGATTGATGATTTATTAAGCACAGAATCTGATACATTAAATTTACAGACAGAAAGAAACAATTATCTATCAAGTATCAAACATTTAGTCGATAATGCAAAATTTATGGGCATTGAATTATTTGATGTGGAATTATCTTGTGCCATAAATGGGAAGCAATTTAGCCTTGATGTCTCTAGTCCGCTTAATTATCTAAATGATGATATTTATGAATATTGTATTACTAAAATAAATGAGTTAAATATGCTTCAATCTCAAATAAGTAAATCTTTAAGCGAGCAAGATGATGAGGCAAATAATATTAATGATTATAGTGATGTAAAAGGTGATTTATTGAATCTGTTTAAATAAGATTATTTTAATAGATTCCTTATTTTTACTTGTAGTTTTTGCCATGTTTTTAGTTCCATTATCGGGTGCCCACCCCATTTTGTATTTGGTGGTAGATTTTTTGATACAGCACCTCTGCCTGCAACTTGGACAAAATCTCCAATATGAATATGCCCACCTGTACCTACTTGACCGCCACAAACTACATTTCTTCCTGTTGTAGTGCTTCCTGCAAAACCAACTTGTGATACTAAAATCGTATATTCGCCTATCACACAATTATGTCCTATTTGGACTAGATTATCTATTTTTGCACCTTTTTTTATTATCGTGCTATTTAATACAGCCCTGTCTATTGTAGTATTTGCACCAATTTCTACATCATCTTCTATGATCACATTTCCTAAATGCTCTATTTTTATATGCTCTCCATCACTAGTATGTGCATATCCAAAACCATCAGAACCTATTACACTTCCTGCATGAATATTGACATTATTACCAATTATGCAATCTTTATAGATTGTTACATTTGGATAGATTTTGACATTATTGCCAATTTTGACATTATCACAAATTACAGCATTTGGCATGATGATGCAATTTTTCCCAATTTGGACATTTTCTCCGATAAACGCACCACCATAGATTTTTGTATCACTATATTCTTTTTTGCAGGATTCTAAGTTTTTAATTTGATTAGATTGAAAAAAATGAGTTATATTTGCAAATACTAAATATGGATTTTTGACAAAGATGATATTTTCACCAAGATTCTTATCTTTGTGTTTTATATCTACAAATATCACTCCAGCTTTGCACTGCTTTATAGATGAAATATATTTATCATCATTTATATAGCTTATATCATTTTTTGTTGCATATTGTGGGGGCATCAAAGATAAGACATCAAAATCTTTTATTTCATTTGAATCTATATTTAGTTTTTCTAATATTTCATACAATCTCATTTAAAACCTCTTTAGATTTAATGTTGTTCAATTGCTATTACCCCGCTTCTTATTATTTCTTTTGGTTTAAATTGTTTTATTGCTTTGATAAAGCAATCAATGCGATTTGGATTATCTGTAATTGTTAGTATGATGTATTTATCATTTGCATTTGCTATACCTCCATTGTATGCTTTACATAATGCATCAATATCGCTAATTGATTGATCTATAGGTATTTTTGCAAGAATTGTTTCTTTTTCGATCAAGTCTTCATCTTCAATAACACTTAAAACTGGTATTAGCTTGTGTAGTTGTTTTACTATTTGTTCAAATACTTTTTCATCACCGCTTGTAACTATTGTAATTCTTGATAATTCACTATTTTGCAAGGGAGCAACCGTTAGAGATTCTATATTATATCCTCTACCTGCAAACAATCCTGAAATACGAGATAAAACACTATGTTCATTAAGAACAGTTACAGATATAATTCTTCGTTTTTTCATAATTAACCCCATTAATTTAACATCATATTATATATTGCTCCACCACTTGGCACCATAGGAAATACAGATTCCATTCTATCGATTTTTACATCAAGTAAAGATACTTTGTTGCTATTCATTGCTTCTTTTAGTGCTTTTTCAAATTCTTTTTTTGTTTTTACCTCAAAGCCTATTCCACCAAAAGATTCTACTAATTTCACAAAATTTGGTTGGCATGTAAGATCTACATTTGAATATCTCTTTTCATAGAAAAATGTTTGCCACTGCCTAACCATGCCTAAATAATTATTGTTTAATATAACATTTATGACTGGAATCCCACTTTGAATGCAAGTTATTAGCTCTTGAATATTCATCATAATAGAGCCATCGCCTGAAATATTAATTGAATATTTTTTCTTTTGTGCGATTTTTGCGCCAATTGCAGCTGGAAGTCCAAATCCCATAGTCCCAAGCCCACCACTTGTTAGAAACTCTCTTGGTTGCATAAATTTATAAAATTGTGCCACCCACATTTGATGTTGCCCGACATCTGTAGAGATGATTGCATTTGCATCTGTCATCTGTGCTATTTTTTCAATAACCCATTGAGGTTTTAGTATCTTATCTGAATCTTGATAGCAAAAATGGTGTTTTTTCTTATAGGATTCTAAAGTTTCTAGCCATTTTTTTGTTTTTGTTTTATCATAATCTCCTAAAATATTTAGCAGTTCTTTAATAACATTTTTTAAATCGCCAACTATTGGATAATTTGCATTAACAATCTTACTAATAGAGCTTGGATCTATATCAATATGTGCTATTTTTGCGTTTTTTGCAAATTCACTTAGTTTTCCTGTGATTCTATCATCAAATCTAGCTCCAAGTGATATTAATAAATCGCACTCACTAATAGCCATATTTGAGGCATAACTGCCATGCATTCCAGCCATACCAAAAAATAAAGGATTTGTATCACCGCATATACCCCTAGCCATTAATGTTTCTATGGCAGGTATGTTTGTCAGCTTTATTAATTCTCTAATCTCGCTATAAGCATTTGAAATTACTGCACCGCCACCTATATAAAATAGAGGTTTTTTTGAATCATTTATTGCATCTTTTAGCTTTGTAATCTGCCTTGCATTGCCTTTCATAGTGGGTTTATAAGTAACTAGCCTAATATCTTTTGGATAATCAAACTCTCCTAAAGTCGCACTAATATCTTTTGGCAAGTCAATTAGCACAGGACCAGGACGCCCACTTCTTGCAATATAAAATGCTTCTTTTAAGATTCTAGGTAGTTCTTTTATATTTTTTACAAGATAATTATGTTTTGTGCATGGACGAGAGATGCCAACAGCATCAATTTCTTGAAATGCGTCTGTGCCGATTTGAGTAATTGGCACTTGTCCGCTAATAACTACAAGTGGCACAGAATCTGTATAAGCTGTTGCTATTCCTGTTACTGCATTTGTAAATCCTGGTCCGCTTGTAATGATTGCTACGCCGACTTTTCCGCTAGCTCTTGCATATCCATCGGCAGCGTGCAATGCGGCTTGTTCATGTCTTGTTAAAATATGGTTAAAATAATTTTGCTTATATATTTCATCATAAATAAATAATACAGCTCCCCCAGGGTAACCAAAAACAACCTCAACCCTTTCTTCTTTAAATGCCTCCATAACCATTTTGGCACCTGTCATTTTATTTGTAGTTGCAACAGGCATATCTATTTCCTTTTAGTAAGATTAAATAGTTTATGATTATATTAAAAAAATAGCGTAAATAAAGCTTAAAAAGCTTAAAATTAAAAATCCATAAAACCTAAAGGGTAAAAATGTCAAAAGCATTATCACTTAAATATCGTCCATTAAAATTTAGTGATTTGATAGGTCAAGATTCTATTTCACAAACTTTATCACTAGCACTTGATTTAAACAAAGTTTCACATGCATATTTATTTTCTGGGCTTAGGGGAAGTGGTAAAACATCAAGTGCTAGAATCTTTGCTAGAGCGCTAGAATGTGAAAAATTTCCAACAAGCGTGCCTTGTGGAGAATGCCCCTCTTGCAAAAGTTCATTAAATAATACACATATGGATATTATTGAAATGGATGCGGCATCATCTAGGTCAATTGATGATATAAAAGACTTAATAGAACAAATTCAATATAAACCTGCATATTCTAGATTTAAGATTTTTATTATTGATGAAGTTCATATGCTTACAAAAGAAGCTTTTAATGCACTTTTAAAAACACTTGAAGAGCCACCAGAATATGTAAAATTTATACTTGCTACAACCGATCCGTTGAAATTGCCACCAACTATTTTAAGCAGGACGCAGCATTTTAGATTTAAAAAGATTCCACAAAATAGCATTTCTACGCATCTAAAGAGAATCTTGGGCTTAGAAAATGTGAAATTTGAAGATGAAGCAATAGATTTATTATCTAGGAATTGTGGTGGAAGCTTGCGCGATGCACTGACTTTACTTGAACAATCTATCATATTTTCTAAAGAAAATGTTACATTAGAGAGCGTATCAAGCATGCTTGGTGCATTAAATCCAAGTGTGATAGAAGATTTTTTTAACTCCATATTATCAAAAAATGATTCCAAGATAGAATCTATACTAAAAGAGTTTGAATCTTATGAAGTAGAAAATATTATCGATGAGATGATTATATTTTTAAAATATAGAATGTTAAGCAAGGATTCTAGATATAGCTTGATTGTTATTGATAGATTTTTTAGGATTCTAGGTGATGCTAAAAATATGCTTTTTCAAAATGCAGAATCTTCATTTGTTTTGCTTTTGACAACATTAAAATTAAAAGAAGCTCTAAATATTGATGAGATAAATAAAATCATAGCAAAGATTGAAAGAGAAGTTATTAGCTTTAATAATGAAGCAATCAAAAATGATATCAATACAGATTCTAATAATTCTTCAAATCCCATAAAAGATTCTGTGCAAGATTCTATTAAAGATCCAAAAGATTCTATTAAAGATTCTACAAATCTACTTTCACCAAAGTCGCAATTTGAACAATTAGTAGATAAGATTTATAATCGTAATTATGAACTAGGAGAATTATTTAAAAAAAATATAGAATTTGTTGATTTTAAAGATTCTATACTTACTTGGAATAGCAAAGCAGATGGCGAAGAAAAAAATAAATTAAGGCAGTTTTTTAGTGTGATTGTGGAGCTTGTGTATGAAGTTTTTGGTAAAAATACAAAAATTGTAACCCCAAAGCAAAATAAAGAAGAGCAAAAACCAAAAGAGCCAGAAATAATAAGAGACATAGAAAATATTTTTGGGATTGTTGATAAGAAAATTATAAATAATAAAGAGAAATAAATGCTATTTAGTGATATAGATTTAAATAATTTGATAAAAATTTGTTTTAAAATTGATGAAATATCTAAGGATAAAGAGCATATTATATTTTTATTATATGGTGATATTGGTGCGGGTAAAACTAGCTTAGTAAAAGAATATGCAAAATTTTGCAATATAAAAGATATTGTAACATCACCTACATTTAGCTTACTACATGAGTATGATGATAAAATATTTCATTATGATTTGTATAATAGAGAAATGAGTGATTTATTAAATCTTGGAATCTTAGATTTGCTATCAAATAATGGAATCCATTTTGTTGAATGGGCAGATGATAATTTAAAAGAAATATTACAAGAGGCATTTTCTAATATCATCACTATAAAAATAGATAAAAACCTACAAACAAGAAATTATGAGATTGGCTAAAGGATATAGATGGATACTCTAAAGGCAAAAAACTTAAGCAAAACTATCAAAAAAACAAAAATTGTAAATGATGTATCACTAGAAGTAAATAGTGCTGAGGTGGTTGGACTTCTTGGACCAAATGGCGCAGGTAAAACAACTACTTTTTATATGATTTGCGGGCTTTTAGTGCCAAGCAATGGAAATGTGTTTTTAAATGATAGGGATATTACAAAATTATCACTTCATAGGCGTTCAAATCTAGGGATAGGATATTTGCCACAAGAATCTAGTATTTTTAGAGATTTGAGTGTTGAGGAGAATCTAGAATTTGCTGCAGAAGTATCAATAAAAGATTCTAAAGCAAGAGCACAGAGGATAGAAGAAATGCTTGAGGCTTTCAATATTACTACTATTAGAAGGCGAAAAGGATTATCTTTGAGCGGAGGAGAGCGAAGAAGAGTTGAGATCGCAAGGGCACTTATTAAAGATCCAAAATTTATTTTACTTGATGAGCCATTTGCTGGAGTTGATCCAATAGCTGTCCTTGATATTCAAAATATCATAGAAAAACTTATAGAATTAAATATAGGAGTGCTTATTACAGACCATAATGTTAGAGAGACATTATCTGTTTGTGATAGGGCATATGTCATCAAAAGTGGTAGTTTGCTTGCAAGCGGAAGCAGTGATGAAATATATGATAATGAATTAGTTAGAATCCACTATCTTGGCGAAAATTTTAAAGTATGAAACTAAAACAATCCCAAAACTTAAAAACCAAACTAAGCCCAACGCTAAAGAGCTGGTTTCCAATATTGCAGAGTTCTACCACGGAATTAGAAGAAGTTTTGGGTGAGTTTATAGCAGAAAATCCATTTGTTGATATACAAAGCAATATAAGACAGAATCTGCCAATAATAAAAAAGCCTAGACACAATAGAGCGCTTTCTAATATGAGTGATAAAATAGAGGCTTTGAGTATCTATAAAAAAAGCTTATATGAAGTATTAGAATCCCAGATTGTACCCCCTTTGTTTCCTACACCAATAAGCCAAGAAATTGCATTTGAGATCATTGATTTTATAAGTGATGAAGGATATTTTGAAGGAGATATAGATGAGATTTCAAGTAAATATAGTGTGGAATCTAGTTTTGTAGAAAATATTAGAAATCGTTTTAGCAAGCTTGATCCACCGGGTATTGGTGCGATAAATGAAGTAGAATCTATGATTTTTCAGCTAGATGATTTTGATTTGCCAAAAGATTTGTATGATTTAGCATTTAGGCTTATTGGAGATTTAAAAAATCATAAAAAATATATTAATAACAAACTTTACAATAAAGCTATGAATCTAATCTCAAAGCTAAAAAATCCTCCTGCATTAGATTATTTTCCTACAGATTCAAGTATCATCCCAGATATTTTTATAAATAGCACGATAGATGGCTTTGAAGTAAATCTAAATGATGATTATTATCCAGAAATAATAGTAGATAGCAAAATAAAAGATAATAAAGATATTGCAATAAAAGTAAAATTAAAAGAAGCAAGGGATTTGATAGATGCGTTAAATATGCGAAAAAGCACGATTAAAAAAATAGGGCTTATGCTCCTAGAATATCAATATGATTTTTTTATAGGTGGTGATATAAAACCTTTAAAATTAAAAGATATTGCATTAGAGTTAGGACACAATCCAAGCACAATTTCACGAGCCATTTCAAATAAATATTTAGAATGCAATCGCGGAATCTATCCACTAAAAAATTTTTTTAGTGCAGCAATAACAGATGATACATCAAATACTTCTATAAAAGATTTTATTTTAGAATGTATTAAATGTGAAAACAAAAAATCTCCGCTTAGTGATGTAAAGATTCTAGAATTAGTAGAGGATAAATATAAAATTAAAATGGTAAGAAGAACTATTACAAAATATAGAAAACAGCTAAATATAGCAAGTTCAGGCGAGAGAAAACGGCTATATGAGATGGAATTATAAGGAGTTTTTATGATAAAAGATATTTTGCAAGATTCTCATGTCATTGCGATAGTTGGCTTAAGTCCAAATCCTACAAAAGATAGCAATATAGTTGCTAACTATCTAAAAAATAATGGATATAAAATAATCCCAATATATCCAGATAAGGATTATATTTTAGATTCTAAAGTGTATAGAAGCATAAGTGATGCTTTGAAAGAAAATGATATAGATATTGTGGTTGTTTTTAGAAAAAGCAAAGAGGCACTAAATGTGGCAAAAGAAATTATAGATAATATAAAATATGCCAAGAATCTAAAGGCATTATGGTTTCAAATAGGCATCATTAGCGATGAGGTAGAATATTTAACTAAGCCCTATAATATTTATTTTGTTCAAGATGAATGTATAAAAATTCAACATAAATTATTGTTTGATTGACACTCCTATGCCAATATTTTTTGATTTTATATTGTATTGATATATATTATCGCCATATCCTTGAAAATATTGTAAATACAGGCTAATTATATTGAAGTTAAATTTATATTCAAAGAGTAAAGAGCCTTTATAATTTTTATAATTATGAAATAGATTATGTATTGTTAGATAAATATGATTTCTTTCTAAAAATATATATCCAAGTTTTAAATCACTATATCCTACATACCTTCTAATATTTGTAGGATCATATCCTACATAAAACCAGCCTTTTATATTTGCTCTAAAATTTCCATTTCTATACATTAATTCAGTGACGATTCTATCAATACCTCTTGATCTATTAAACATTTCTTCACCATTTGATCTATGCAAATATCCAAATCTAATATTATAGAACTCCCCGCCAAATAATTTCCAATCTAGTGCTCTATAAAATGTTAGCTCGGGCATATAATCACTATCTCTAAAAGGTGCAGAGATTTCTCCAGAATACATTTGAAAAAATGAAATTTGAGTATATGCAAAAAACAATCCAATCCCAAATAAAATATCATCAAATAAATTTACTTTTGCACTTATTTGCATTTTTACTTCATATGGTTTATATGGTTTTCTTATATCGCTTATTGAATAATAGAGTGGCATAAAATAATTTTCATTATGTATAGATAATCTATGTAATATACTATTTGCAATATTTATATCATCATATCTTGGAAATTCATAATTTATATAATTATCTTTGCTAGATTCTGTATTTGTTTGATTTTTTATTTGTGAATTGCTATTTGTTGTATCATTTGCTAGCGATAGAGTAATAAATAAAACATAAACTAAAATATATCTCATAATAATTGCCCAAGATCTTTATAAATAGTTATGATAATATCTTATTGATGTAACAAGAATTAAATTGTAAATTATATTTTGATTTTATAATACTTCGTTTTAGATAAAATATTAAAATCATAATACCAAAACAAGCACTATTTTTTAAAAGAAAAGGAAGTTTAATGTGCGGGATAATCGGCTATATAGGTGATAAAGAAAAAAAAGAAGTTGTATTAGATGGCTTAAGAGAGCTTGAATATAGAGGATATGATAGTGCTGGAATCTCTATTCTTAGTAATGATACATTATCCACATTTAAAACTACAGGTAAGCTAACAAATCTTGAAATGAAATGCAAAGATTTTCAATCAAATGGCTTTGGAGTTGCGATAGGACATACAAGATGGGCGACGCATGGTAAAGCAACAGAAATAAATGCACATCCACATTATGGCGAAGTAAGCAGTGTTGTCCATAATGGAATTATTGAGAATTTTTTGGAGGTTAAAAAACAGCTTGAGAGCATAGGAAAAAAATTTTTAAGCCAAACTGATACAGAAGTAATAGTCCATCTTTTTGAAGAAAATTTAAGCATTTATTCAAATCATCTAATAGCATTCAAACATACTATTGATACTTTGATTGGCTCATATGCAATTTTGTTGATAACAAAAAGCGTGCCAGATAAAATATTTTATGCCAAAAATGGCTCGCCATTATTGATTGGTTCAAATGGAAGTGAGATTTATTTTGCAAGTTCATCAACTCCACTTATTGGCATTGTAGATAGAATCTGCTATTTAGAAGATGGTGATGTAGGGTATATGGATATTAATTCATTTGATAATTTAAAAAATATTCAGCCTATGAGTGGGGAGAAAATATCTTCACAAAAAGATGGATATAGATATTTTATGGAAAAAGAAATTTATGAACAACATAAAATATTGCAAGATACAATAAGAGGTAGAATCTTAGATGATAGTATCAATTTAGAGATTCCATTTGATTTTATAGATGGTATCAATAGAGTTGTGATTTGTGCTTGTGGCACGAGTCATCATGCTGGACTTAGCGCAAAATATCTTTATGAACGAGAAGCAAAAATTAAAACAGATGTTTTTATTGCTAGTGAGTTTAGATATGCAGAGCCAATTTTAGAAAAAGATTCTCTATTTATTGTTATTTCTCAAAGTGGAGAGACAGCAGATACATTAGAGGCATTAAAATTAGCAAATAAAAGTGGTTTAAAAACATTAGCTATATGCAATGTAGATAGTAGTTCTATTGTTAGAGAGGCAAAATATTATTTATTAACTAGAGCAGGCGTAGAAAAAGGTGTCGCATCTACTAAGGCTTTTTCATCACAAGTGATACTTCTTTGGATGCTTGGAATCTATATGGCACAACATAAAAAAACTATTTCAAATGAAAAAATTAAGATACAAGTTGATAATATTCGAAATTCATTAGAAGCAACAAAAGTTAGTTCTTTTATGCACGATAAGCTGAAAAAATTATCCAAAAGATATTTACATGGTCATGGATTCTTTTTTATTGGTAGAGATATATTTTATCCATTAGCATTAGAAGGTGCATTGAAGTTAAAAGAGATTAGTTATTTGCATGCAGAGGGATATCCAGGTGGCGAGATGAAACATGGACCAATAGCATTAGCTGATAGTGAATTATTTTGTGTTAGCTTAATGCCAAAGCATTTATTGTATGATAAAATTAAAAATAATACACAAGAGCTTAGTGCTAGAGATGCTACAATTTGCATTATTGCTCAAGAATATGATGAAGTTGCTGATGATATGGTATTTATTGATAAATTTGATAGCTACATGGAAGAATTTTTTGCTATGATGATTGTATTACAGATTCTAGCACTTGAAATTGCAATAAGGCTTGGAAATGATGTAGATATGCCTAGAAATTTAGCAAAAAGTGTAACAGTAGAGTAAGGGGAAATAAAGTGTTTTTTACTAGATTAAAAGTTTTTATATTATCTGCAATTATATTGAGTGCGTTTAGCTTTTTTTTATTATACAAGCTAGATTCATATGTTAAAAATCAATATATTAATGCGCTTTCATCGCAATTATCTAGCACAATAAGGTTTGCTTTTAAGCCAAGTAGCAATATTATGTATAATGCGCCTTCTCATGATATTTTTGTATATGATATTCTAAGAAGTCAAGCAGGGTTTAAAGATCTTTGGTATTATAGAAGCGATGCAATAAGTGATGGGCTAGGAAGAAAAAGAGATTCTCTAAGAGATCTTATAGAAAGAAAGGTAAATCTAACAAAATCTATCGAATCATCGATTGCCAAAATAGATGGCACTAATCAATATCAAATAAGAGTGTCCGCCCCTATTATAGCTTCTGATACTTGTTTGGAATGTCATAGTGGATTAAAAGTTGGAGATCTTGCAGGAATTGTCAGCACATCTTTTATAATGTATGATGCAATATTTGCTATATATAATTCTATGAAAATAGAGTTATTAGTGATAATAGGCGTTGCATCACTTATCTTGATGTTTGTAATGTTATTTAGCATTAATTCATTTACAAGACTTGTATATAACATGAAAGCAGCAGTTCAAAGTGCCACTGATGGAAATTTTGCAATTAGAATAAAAAGTCAAGGTATAGGTATTTTTGGTGAAGCTACAAAAGCAGCTAATAAATTATTAGAAGTATTGGATAAAAGTATTACATCAATTGATGCAAAAATAGCATCTATTTTTGTTTATAAAAAGAGCTCATATAGCAACAACCCATTACTTAGAATCGCAGGATTAATAGCAGAGATAACAAATTTATTTTTATTCAAAAATAAAATAGAAGCAGCAAGGCATAATTCAGAAGTTTGTAGAGAGATTCAAGATGTAATATCAAGGTATATTAAGTATAAATATTTGATTTTTTCAGAAATTATAGATGGAAATATAGTAAGTGGATATAGGGTCGATAGCAATGGTGAGAGTAAAATTGTTGTTGGGGATGTAAAAAGCATAGAAAATCGTTTTGAAGTGGCTAATCCAAATATATTATTTGATGATGGAAAAGGATGTATATTTATATCTACATCAATTGAACAGCTAAATGTTATTGACTTAAAAATCTTTATATCTAGTGATATAGTATTTTATTACTCAATTGCATTTAATTCTAAAAAAGATCTGATAGAAAAAGAGAATTCTATTGTTAGAATCTACAATTATATTCGTGAAGCAAGACCAATTATTAGAAATAATATACTTGTAAAAAGTATAGAAGAAGCATCATATACTGATCCACTAACAAAGGCATATAATAGATTGTATTTAGAAAAATATGCATTATTAGTAGATGCTAAGTTGAAACAATATGTAAATTTTGGTGTATTAATGCTTGATATCGATCATTTTAAAAAGGTAAATGATACATATGGGCATGCTATAGGTGATGCAGCTATTCGCTTATTAACAGATACTATAAGGAAAGCAATTAGAGCTAATGATAGACTTTTTAGATATGGTGGTGAAGAATTTGTCGTGATTTTAGAGGGTTGTGATATGAAAGATGCTCAAATGATTGCAGAAAAAATTAGAACATTATTTATTTCTGCAAAAAGTTGTCCTGCAAATTCATCTAGCGAATCTGATACGATAGAAATCACATTCCCAAAATCTGTTAGTATAGGTGTTTCAGCTATGCCTGATTTCTCAAGAGATATTTGGGAGTGTATTAATCAAGCTGATTTAGCTTTATATAAAGCTAAAGAGAGTGGAAGAAACAGGGTTATTAAATACAATCCAGAATTAAAAACAAAAGATGTGAAAAAAAATAAACAAGTTGATACATCAAAAGAAACTACACCTTCTAATTCTAATGCTGATTATAACGATGATGATGAAGCAACATTTTTAGAGAGCTTGAAATTAAATCAATAATAACAAACTCTCCCCTTTTATAAGTTTATAGATATATTTTATATCTATAACTACTTTTCTAAACTCTCTTTTCTGAAACTTTTTCTAGTCATCATTAAGCTTTGTTCATGAAATATAATAAGTGTGATTGAGATTCCAACAGCAAGTGCAAATGCTACAGAAATAGTAGTCATTAGATTGTTTGTTATTTCTATAAGCAGTTTAT
This sequence comes from Helicobacter sp. MIT 99-5507, assembly GCF_003364295.1. Taxonomy (NCBI): domain Bacteria; kingdom Pseudomonadati; phylum Campylobacterota; class Epsilonproteobacteria; order Campylobacterales; family Helicobacteraceae; genus Helicobacter; species Helicobacter sp. MIT 99-5507. Next base: position 222,314 of record NZ_NXLO01000002.1, on the reverse strand, counting down.
ATTGTATTTCTAAGTTATCTTCATTTCCAAAAGATGCAATAGATAATATAGTCCTATACGCATACATTCCTGGTATCATAGGCAAAAGTGCAGGGAATGTAATAATCTCCATAGGACATTTTGTTTTTTTTGCAAATATTAATCCTAGCAATCCAATAAAAAATGCAGCTATAAAAGTTGCACTTGCAATTCCAATATGATGCAAAAGGTAGAATCTACTAGCATGAGCTATTGATGCAAGTAACGCAGATAGAAATAATGTTTTTATAGGAGGATTACAACCAAAAGCAAAACCAAGCCCAGCAATAGCGGCAAATCCACCATCAATAAGCACAGATATTAAAATCTCCATTTAATACTCCATTCTAATGCCAGTAATGCTAAGTGTGATATAAAGTCCAATCGCAATACAGCATATAATAATAAATGTGCTTACTGCCCTTGAGATTCCAATTAGATAATGTCCATCTAATATATCTATTACAGAATTGATTAGATAAACTCCTGGTATCAAAAATAATACACTTGTACCTATGGCTACATCAGGAGTTTTGCTAGCTATTATAGTTGTGCCAATATATGCAGTCATTGAAGCAGCAAATGCACAAAGTGCAAAAACAAATCTAATATCAACATTAATCATTAGTAGAATCTTTTTTAAATTAAATCCTATAAAAGTGGATACAAATACGATTGGCATTGATTCTAGATCCCCGCCAAATAGCTTACAAAACGCAGAATGCGCAAAGCAAGTCAATGCTAAAGTGCTAAAATAACCATAATGCTTTTTGTGTATAATTTTTTCATATAGTTTTTTTATTTGTTTTAGCGTTACTTTCTCATCATATGCATGCCAGCTAAGAGCACTTAATAAAGATATATTATTGAAGTTTATGGCAGATTCTTTATATGTTCTTACATAGGTTCTTTGCAGTGAATAATCTTGCTTTGCAAAAACACTAATTGTAATATTTCTTGAAAAGATAGAAATATGCACTTCATATCCAAAAGCCTTGCCAATTCTTGTTGTGCATTTGATGACTCTAGCAGTATAAGTCCCAACAGATAGCATAGAGATTGCATAGTCCATCAAAAATTCTGTTAATTCTTGGATATCTGTATTTTCCATTGTATTAATCTCAAAAATTTTTAAGCATATTTAGAATCTTTTCTGCATGTCCGCTTGATTTTACATTATAAAATGCTTCTTTTATGATTCCATCTTTTATTATAAAGGTTGAACGCAATATGCCCATATATTTTCTTCCATACATGCTTTTTTCTACCCATACTCCATATGAATTCGCAATTTCTTTTGTGCTATCGCTAATTAGCATTTGTTTTAGATTTTCTTTTGTAATAAATTTTTTATGAGATTCTATGCTATCTGGACTAATACCTATGATTACCGCATCTAGTATATCAAATTCTTTTATCAATTCACTAAATTCTTTATTTTCAATCGTGCAACCCTTTGTCATATCCTTTGGATAAAAATATAAAATAATAGTTTTATTTCCAAAGCTATATAATGATATATCCTTATTATCCTGATTTTTAGCATTAAATATAGGTGCTTTATCTCCAGCTTTAATTTTATTCATTTTATTCCTTTTTATAAAAAATGTTACCAAAAAATAGATACTTGAGTATGTTTTTTTTAATATTTCATAATATTACTCAATTTTTAGTTTAGAATCATCTATTCATTGGAATATGTTTTTAGAAGGAGTTTGTTTATGTTTATTCAAAATTTTGATCCATTGGGTAGTATCTGGTTAAGTGCATTTATGGCTTTTATACCTATATTGTGCTTTTTACTTTGTTTGCTTGTTTTTAAGCTCAAAGGTTACCAGGCAGGTTTTATCACCGTTATAGTAGCAACTTTGATAGCATTTTTTACTTATGATATGCCTTTTTCGCTTATTGGTGCAAGTTTTGTGCAAGGTTTTGCTCAAGGTATGTGGCCTATTGCTTGGATTATCATTGCAGCTATATTTCTTTATAAGCTTTCAGTTAAAAGCGGTTCTTTTGAGGTGATAAAACAAAGCGTTATGACAATCACTCCAGATCATAGAATCCAAGTAATTTTGATAGGATTTTGTTTTGGTTCATTCTTGGAAGGAGCTATTGGTTTTGGTGGTCCTGTGGCTATCACTGCAGCATTACTTGTGGGTCTTGGACTAAAGCCACTTTATGCAGCTGGACTTTGTTTGATAGCAAATACTGCACCTGTTGCTTTTGGTGCGGTTGGGATTCCTATCATTGCTATGGCAAATTTAGTTGGCGTTGAGCAACATGCAGTTTCCGCGATGGTTGGTCGTATGCTTGTGCCACTTAGTTTAACAATTCCATTTTTTATTGTATTTTTGATGGATGGCTTTAAAGGTGTAAAAGAAACTTTTCCAGCTATTTTAGTAGCAGCTATAAGCTTTACTACTACGCAGTTTATAAGCTCAAACTACCTTGGAGCAGAGCTTCCTGATATCGTTTCAGCTGTAGTTTCACTTGCTTGCACCACTATCTTTTTAAAATTCTGGTCACCTGAAAATATCTTTAGACTTGATGATTTAAAAGATTTTTCAAATCACGAGCGACTTGAATTTGGCAAAGTATTTAAAGCTTGGCTTCCATTTATCTTGCTTATTATTTGTATAGTCATTTGGACTCAACCTTGGTTTAAAGCTGTATTTGAAATCAAAACTCAAATGTTTAATGAAAATATCACAAGCTTGCCAGCTGAAAGTTTATTCTTTACTATTAAACCTATCATTGATGAAGCAACTAAGGCTACAATAGGTTATAATCAAATTGGTGTGCTTAACTACACTCAAGTAACTATGGCATTTAATAGTCTTACAGGAGGCATAATCGATCCAGATGGTAAGGCAGTGGGCTTAAACTTAGGTATAAACTTCATTGCTTTTCAAGCTGGAACAGCTATCTTAGTAGCTGCTTTTTTAACTATAGCTTTTTTAAGGATCAAATCAAGTGTAGCTGAAGAAGCTCTAGGAGATACTCTAAAAGAAATGGCAATGCCTTGTATTACTATAGGGCTTGTAGTTGCCTTTGCATTTATTTCTAAAAATTCAGGTATGAGCGGCACTTTAGGTAAAGCTTTTTCTGAAACAGGCTCGGCTTTTGCTTTCTTTAGTCCTGTAATTGGTTGGATAGGAGTATTTTTAACAGGATCTGATACAAGTGCAAACTTGCTTTTTGGAACATTGCAAAAAGTTTCAGCTAATGAGCTTGGTATAAAAGAAGCTCTTTTCTTAGCAGCAAACTCAGTAGGTGGGGTAGTAGGTAAGATGATAAGCCCTCAAAGTATAGCTATAGCTTGTGCTGCAGTGGGACTTGCAGGCAAGGAATCAGACTTATTTAAATTTACATTTAAATATTCCGTAGCTTTTATCATCTTAATAGGTATTTGGACTTGCATTATTGCCTTTTTCTTAAACGGCATAATCCCAGATATAGTGCCTAAAGTAAAATAGATATTCTAGATTCTATATAGAATCTAGAATCTAACTTTTTTAAAAATGATAGATTCTCCCTAAATATAAGAACAATAAATTCTCATACATAGCTGGTATTAAGTATATAAAGATTTATTTTGTAAGCCTTAAATGAGGTTCTTACTTAGATAATTTTGTAAGCTATCAGCTAAAATGATAACTATATTTCTATTTTCTATATTTTCAGATAGTTTTAAGGCAGCACTAAGACAAGCTCCTGAACTAATACCAGCTAAGATTCCTTCTTTTTTTGCTAGTATTCTAAGTCCGATATATGCTTCTTTATCATCTATTTTAATCACTTTATCAATAAGGCTTAAATCCATATTTTTTGGTATAAAATCATTACCAATACCTTCTATATGAGACTCACCTTTTTCTCCACCACCTATTATAGAGCCTTTTGGATCACAAAGCACACATTTTACATCTTTGATATGCTCTTTTAAAAAAGAAGCCACTCCACTAAAAGTCCCACCTGTGCCAGCCCCACAAATAAAATAATCAATTTTTTTACCTAAATCTGCATAAATCTCTTTTGCAGTAAGCTCATAATGAGCTCTCGGATTGTCTTTGTTGCTAAATTGCTCTAAACTAAATGCATTTGGTGTTTTTTCTAAAAACTCTTTTGCTCTTAAATTTGCTCCTTGCATACCCTCATCTTTGGGAGTGAGTATGACTTTTGCACCTAAAGCTCGCATTAAAATTTGTTTCTCAAGGCTAAATTTTTCAGGCACAAATATAATAGCCTCTATACCATATTCAATGGCTGCCAAGGCTACACCAAGTCCTGTATTGCCAGCACTTGCCTCTACTATAATGCTATTTTTATTTATCTTGCCTGCTTTAAAAAGTTTTTTAAAAGCAAAAAAAGCAAAGCGATCTTTTATGCCTCCTGCTGGATTTTTAAACTCACATTTAGCATAGATAGAATTGTTATTTGGAATTTCTATTTTATTTAACTTTAAAAGAGGCGTATCACCTACAAATTCACTTATACTTTGGTATATCAAAGTTTAGCCCTTTGTATAGCTTCATTTAAATCAGCTTTTAAATCTTCTTTATCCTCTATACCTACAGAAAGTCTTATAAGCTCATCTTCTATACCCATTTTTAGCCGAATTTCTCTTGGAATACTTGCATGTGTCATAGAAGCTGGATGGCAAAGCAAGCTCTCAACTCCTCCTAAGCTCTCAGCTAAGGTAATAATATTTGTGCTTTTAAAAAAAGTTTTATAATCATAATTCTTTTTAAGCACAAAACTTAGCATTCCGCCCCCACTTTTTGCCTGTTTATTGTGCAAAGTATAGTTTTCATCACTTTTTAATCCTGGATAATACACTTTTGATACTGCCTCATGCTTGCTTAGAAACTCTGCTAAGAAAAGAGTATTTTCACTATGTCTTTGCATGCGAAGTGCTAAGGTTTTAATACCCCTTATAAGCAAAAAGCTATCATTTGGTGCAAGCACGGCTCCTATTGAGTTTTGTAAAAAGCCAAGTCTCTCGCCAAGCAATTCATCATTACATACCACAAGTCCAGCTACTAAATCACTATGCCCACCAAGATATTTAGTCGCAGAATGCACTACTATATCAGCACCAAATTTTAAAGGATTCTGCAAGTAGGGACTCATAAAAGTGTTATCCACTATGCTTAAAATACCTTTTTTCTTAGCTATGCTTGAAATTTGCTCTATACTTACTACATTCAAAAGCGGATTAGCTGGAGTTTCATAAAGTATAGCTTTGGTTTTATTGCTTATAAAATCCTCAAGTTTGCTTATATCCTTTTCTTCAAAGATTCTATAAATGATATTAAAATTTGAAAATACCTTATCTATGAGTCTAAAAGTGCCTCCATAAACATTACTTAAGATAATAATCTCATCACCACTTTTAAAAAGTGACAAAGTAGTTGCAAGTGCAGCCATACCCGATGCAAAAGCAAAGCCAAATTTTGCTCCCTCAAGAGCAGTTATGAGGCTTTCTACTCCTTCTCTTGTAGGATTTTTGGTGCGTGAATATTCATAGCCTAAATGTTCTCCTAGTGCTTTTTGCTTAAAAGTTGATGTTTGATATATAGGGCGATTTACTGCTCCTGTGAGGCTATCAGTTGTTTTGCCTGCATGTATTAGCAAGCTTTCAAAGGCTAAATTTTCTTTCATTTTATAAATCCTTATTTTTTACTTTAATAAAATTGTTTCATAATAAGCAGAAGAGTGATTTTACTATTTTAATCAAAAAAGATATGAATATTTAAATAAAAGCCTTAAAACTTTGCATGTAATGATTTTTTAGGATTCTGTGATTTTAGTAATTGTAATAGACTTTTCATCTCGTAGAAATCTATAGATTGAAAAATTATTTTATCTTGTGTTAAATGATACAAGGGTGAGATTCTGTAGAATCTAGAATCTCACCCTTGTATAAAAATATTTAGATCATTTATATTGATTTTTTAAATTTACATACAATGCGGCTTCTTTTTTAATATTTAAAATTTCTTCTTCTCTAAGTTGGCGAACGACTTTTGCGGGATTCCCAGAGATTAGTGATCTAGGCGGGTATTTTTTGTTTTTTGGCAATAAACTGCTTGCAGTGATAAAACAATCATCTCCAACTTCTGCATTATCAAGTATCACAGAACCCATTCCAATTAAACATCTATTTCCTATTTTGCACGCGTGCAAAGTAACTCTATGTCCTATTGTTACATCATTTCCTACATTTACACCAAGACCATTTGGGAACATACCATCATCTGGTTGATATGTATGTATGATTACTAAATCTTGTATATTTGTCCTATCTCCTATTTTTATTTTATTTAAATCACCTCTTATGATACTTCCAAACCACACGCTAGAATCTTCACCAATTTCAACATCACCTATTATCATTGCATTATCAAAAATTTTTACACTTTTGTGTATATTTGGTGTTTTTCCATTAAATTCGATTATTTTCATACTTCCCCTTTTATAAAAAGTCTAAATGACAAAATCTACTTAAAAATAATTTTAAAATATCTTAAAATTTAAATATAACGCTTTTTAGCTACAATAAACATTTCATTTATTCAAATTTATAAGGTTATATTTGGTGGATTTCATTCATTTGTTAAAAACAAAAGATGGCATAAAAGTATCTATTTATATAATTTTTAATTTAATTTTTTGGATAGCTATATTTTGTGCTCTTTTGATTAATTTTTATATAGCTGGTAGTATTTTTTTATATGAAGACAATCACGATCATCATTTAGCATTTTTTTCATATCTTGGTGGAATGGCAAAAGAGGGCATACTTCCTGGAATTGATTTTTATTCACCACATTCTGTTTTTATTCCAATTGTTATTGGAATCTTTTTTAAATTTTTTGGTGTTAGTCAAGTTAGCCTTGGTATAAGCGATGGAATCATCGTATTTATAACAATGATTTTTATTTATAAATGTGCGAGGCTCATTATGCCAAGTATATTTGCAAAATTAGCCATTCTTACTATTTTGCTAAGCCACACAGGTAAAGATAATCCTTGGTTTAATGATGTGATTATGCTTTTTGTGGCTATTGGAATCTACTTTTTTGCACTTTATTTTAAGCTTGATAAAACTTTATATAAAAAAATAAGCCTTATTATCGTTGGAATTATTGTGTTTATGTTGCCATATATGCGACAACAAGGGATAGTTATTAGCTTCGTATTTTTAGCATTGCCTTTGATTTTGTTTTATACAAAGCAGATAAAAGATTGTGATAAAAAAATGATGCTTAAATTTATCATCTCATCATTTTTGATAGCAAATTTTTTATTTTTTATTTTTATTGTTATTAGAAATGGATTTGAGGGATTAGAGATTTTATATACTAGTTTTGGGACACTTGTAGATATGGCACAGCCTGCTATTGGGTATGAAAATAATATATCTAGCATAGCAAATTCTATATTTAACTATACTATAGATGGCATGGATTGGCATGGATATTCTATGAAATATTTATCATATTGGTTTATTATAATTATTCCTTGTTTGTATTTTTTATATCAACCTTTAAGAATACGATTTGGATTAGATTCTAGTGTATCAAATGAAGATATTATAAGATTTGCTACTTCGCTTGTAGTTTTATCTACTATTGTATTTAATTATCCAATAAATGAAGATGCTAGAATGAGAGTCCAATTTGGACTTGGAATCTGGCTTTTTATCGATGCCTTGCGTTTGTGTTTTTATCATAAAAATATCAAACTAATTTCAACGATATTTATAGCAGTGGTATTTTTATCTATAAATCATTCTAAAATTACTCAATTTGTAGATAGAATTATTGTGAATTATGAAAATATATTTCATACTAAAGCCAATTATCAAAAAATGCCTCCTAATTCACCATACAAAAATATGGCATTCAAAGATGAATATGCACTGCATCTAAATGATTTATTGTATTCTATAGAAGACTATCATCGCAAGAATCCAGATACAAAGATAATATTTAATGGAGAGCTTGTTGATATCAATAATTATTTATTTTTATTATTTAGTGGTCCAAAAGTTGATATTGCTCATAAATTTCCTTATTATTATGGGACATTTAATCGTAAGAGTGTATTTCTAGATATTGATGATAAATTTAATCAGTATTTAAAAGAAAACAAGCCTATGATTATAGATTGCGAATTTTTAAGTGATAATCTTCCAGATGGTTATAAGATTCTAAATAAAATAAACAATGTTTGTAATATACTAATTCCTAAAGATATGGAGGATAAAAGTGCTTAGTTTTTGTGATATTTTATTGAACCTGCAAGAATTTTGGAAAAAACAAGGATGCCTTCTTTTGCAGCCTTATGATATTCCAGCAGGTGCAGGGACATTTCATCCAGCTACATTGCTTAGAAGTTTAGATTCTACTTCTTGGAGTGTGGCTTATGTAGCACCTTCAAGAAGACCAACAGATGGCAGGTATGCACAAAATCCAAATAGACTTGGCAGTTATTATCAATTTCAAGTATTAATAAAACCAAGTCCTTCTAATATTCAAGACTTATATTTAGAAAGCCTAAGGGCTATTGGCATTGATACAAATAAGCATGATGTTAGATTTATAGAAGATAATTGGGAATCCCCTACACTTGGTGCTTGGGGGCTTGGGTGGGAAGTGTGGCTTGATGGTATGGAAGTAACACAATTTACATATTTTCAACAAGTAGGTGGAGTATCTTGCTTTCCTGTGCCTATTGAGATTACTTATGGTGTAGAGAGACTTGCTATGTATATTCAAGGTGTAGAATCCATCTTTGATATAGAATTTTCAAATGCAAATTCTAAAGTCGTTAGCTATGCTGATGTGCATTTAGAGAGTGAATGGGAATTTTCAAAATATAATTTTGAAATAGCAAATACAAATATGCTTTTTTCACTCTTTGATATGATGAGCAATGAAGCAAAAGTATCGCTAAAAGCAAATTTACCACTTCCAGCATATGATTGCACGATGATGTGCTCACATTTTTTTAATGTATTGGACGCTAGAAAAGCCATCTCTGTAGCACAAAGACAAAATTATATTTTAAAGATTCGAGAGCTTGCAAAGGCTTGTTCGATAATGTATAAAGAACAGGAAAATGATAGATTGGAGAGATTGCATAAATGTTAAAGCTAAAAGAAATTTATAAATATTTAGATTCTATCTCTCCATTTTCCTTACAGGAAAGTTGGGATAATAGCGGTCTTTTAATAGGAAATATGGAATCTGATATAAAAGATATTTATTTAACACTTGAAGTCACAAAAGAATTAGCATTAAGTGCAAAACAAGATTCTCTTATCATCTCTCATCACCCACTTATTTTCAAAGCATTAAATAAACTTGATTTTTTAGATTATCCAAGCAATATAATTGAGATTCTAATAAAAAAGAATATTTCACTAATCGCAATGCATACAAATTTTGATATCACGCACCTAAATAAATATTTTGTAGAAAAGATTCTAGGATTTAATAATTATTCTATGGCAGAAATTGCTTGCATTGTAGATGATAAATTTGAATTTGATACTTTGCTAAAAAAATTTGATTATCCTATTAGATATAGCAAATGCAAAGATATTATCCAAAAAATTGCTGTCGTATGTGGCTCTGGAATAAGTCAGATAGAATCTATTTATAAAGAATATAGCATTGATTGCGTGATTACTGGCGATGTGAAATATCATGATGTCATGAAATTTAAAAGTCTTGGAATCTCAATCATCGATGCAAATCATTATCAAACAGAATGTTTTTTTGGGGAGATTCTCTCTCCTTATTTGAAAGATATTTCCTATAATGCTATAATCTTTGATTTAGAGAATCCATTTAGTATTAAGATAAATTAAGGAACAAAAATGAATAAAGATTTGCAAAATTTAATTGCATTAGCAGAGATTGACAAAGAAGCATCACAGCTAGAACCGCAAATAACAGATATTGAAAATGAATTAAATGATAAAATTAAACTTCAAGCAAAAACTAAAGATGAGCTAGAATCTTTGCAAAATAGTGCAAAAAGAGCAAAAGTGGATATTTCAGCAAATGAATTAATTATTCAAGAAAATAGCGAAAAAATCGAGCAAATTGATAAAAAAATGGCAAGTGTTAAAAGTGAACAAGAAATAAGAGCACTTGATGCAGAAAATGGACTTGCAAAAGAAAAAATCGCATATGCAAATGAACAAATAGCACATATACACAAAGAATTAGAAAGTTTTGTAGAAAAAGAAGAAGAAATACAAAATAGAATACAAGAATTAGAAAAAGAGATAGAAGTAAGCAAAGAAGATGTGCAAAAAAAGACTGCAAAAGTCAAAGCTGAACTAAAAAAAGTATTTGATAATAAAGAAAAAATTGCAAAAAATATTGATAATAAAGTTTTAATTTTCTATGAGAAAATACGAAAATGGGCTAAAGATACTAGTATTGTGGTAGTTAAAAAACAGGCTTGCAGTGGATGTTATATAAGAATAAATGATATGGTTTATAGCGAGCTTTTGAAATCAGATGATATTATTACTTGCCCACATTGCGGCAGAATCTTATACATAGCACAATAGGGTTTTTGTGTTTGCCACGATTTATTTTATTTTTTGTGGTGTATTGTATTTATTATTTCTCCCTCTTTTAATACTTTTTGCACTTTTAAAACCAAAATATAAAGATTCTATACCTAGTAGATTTTTTTTAAAAAATACTAGATTTGAAGGCTGTATTTGGATTCATGCTTGTTCACTTGGGGAGATTAACTCACTTGAATTCTTAAAACCATATCTAAAAGATAAAATTATCATCTCAACGATAACAAATACAGGATACAAAAGGGCAATAGAACTTTTTTGTGATAATGAAAATATAGAAGTTAGATTCTTGCCATTTGAGATTTTTTTACCATTTTTGATGCCAAAGAATCTAAAAAAGCTAATAGTTTTAGAAGCAGAGCTTTGGTTTGCATTATTTTTTTGTGCTAAAAAAAGAGGTGCAAATACGATTTTGCTAAATGCCAGAATCTCATCAAAATCATTTCCAAAATACAAAAAAATCTCTTTTTTTTACAAGCAAATTTTTAAATACATTGATATAGTTTTATGTCAAAGTGAGGTTGATAAAAGTAGGCTAGAGTGCCTTGGTGCAAAAAATATTGAAATATTTGGAAATATAAAAGCATTAAATAAATTTAGTGTCTCTAAAAATTTTGATAGATTCGATGGTGAGCTAATTTTTGCAGCAAGCACGCATAGAGGTGAAGAAGAATTGATACTAAAAAATTATATAGATATTTTTTTAGATTCTAAAAAGCATAGATTGGTTATTGCCCCAAGACATCCAGAAAGATTTGATGAAGTATGGGATTTACTAAAAAAATATAATATTAAATGTGGAAAATTTAGTGAAATTGGATTGGATTATAGCTATGATATCATTTTGATAGATAAACTTGGTGAATTAATCAATATTTATAATGTATCAAATGTTGTTATACTTGGTGGTAGTTTTATTAAAGTTGGAGGACATAATCCTCTTGAATGTGCATTTTTCAATGTAAAACTAATTTCTGGAGTTTATATTTTTAATCAATATACATTATTTGATTTGATAGAAAATTATAAATTAGTGCAAGGCGATGAGCTAAAATCTACTTTAGAATCCTTGCAGACTCTAAAAAATAGTTTTATTAAAAATCAAAGTGATAAATTAGAAAAATTGCTAGTATATATTGGATTAAATTAGATTATGAGCTGGTAAATGGATAAAGCATATAAAATATTATCATTAAGAGAAAATATTTCTAATAGAAAAGCAAAAGAAATGCTTGATTTAGGACTTGTTTTTAGCAGTGGTAAAAAGATTCGAGCAAGTGATTTGATTTCTCCAAAAACACCACTAAAAATATTATCAATAGAAAAACCAAAGGTGCTTTTTGAGGATAAATTCATACTTGCAGTTAGCAAGCCACCATTTTTTGACTCTTATGATTTGGAGAAAAAATTTAGTAATTATAAGTTGCTTAATCGGCTTGATAAGCATACAAGTGGTGTTATTTTGCTCACAAGAGATGATGATTTTAAAGATAAAGTAATAAATGAATTTAAAAATGAATTGGTATATAAAGAGTATCTTGCTTTAGCAAAAGGAATTATTCCGCAAGATTTAGTAATTGATAGAGCAATTTTAACAACAAAAGGAAATTATGCAAAAAGTAAAATTGATGATAAATTAGGCAAAAAAGCAATAACAAATATAACTCCGCTTAAATTAATAAATAAAAATACTTTATTAAAGGTTGTGATAAAAACTGGTCGCACACATCAAATAAGACTTCATTTGGATTCTATAAATCACCCGATTTTAGGTGATAATATTTATGGGAGAGTGCCATTTGCAAGATTGATGTTGCATAGCTATAAAATATCTTTGTTTGATTATGAATTTTGCAGTGATGAGGGAAGCTTTTGGAAATATCTACAAGATTAATAGAAAATAAGGCTGAGATTCTAATAATTGGTGTTATGAATGACTATACAGAGTATTTGGATATGAAAAATATTATAAAATCAAAAATTGCTAGTGATTTAGGATTGGTATTTTATTTTGTAAATTCAAATTCTATTAGCTCCTATATTTTAGGATATATATTAAAATTAAAAGATATTGATAAAAGAAATATAGATATCATCGTAAGCAATGCAAAACTTTATAATTTCCTACATAGCATAGATTTTGATAATTTTTTTGATATAAAGATAAAAGAATATGAATAACTGGAATATGATATATAGCCATATAGATAGGGTTGCAATCAATATTTTTGGAATAAATATATATTGGTATGGAATCTGCTATGCATTAGCTTTGATTGTAGCTTTTAGTGCTATAAAATATTTTATCAATAAAGATAAATATCCTATTAAAAATAATGAATTAGAAATGTTTTTTATTTATGTTGAAATTGGCATTATTTTGGGTGCAAGGATAGGATATATCTTGATATATGATACAAACACTTCATATTATTTACTTCGCCCTTGGGAGATATTTAATCCATTTGTCAATGGAAAATTTGTAGGAATTAGTGGTATGAGCTACCATGGTGCTGTTTTTGGATTTATTGCTGGAGCATTTTTGTATGCAAAGCGATATAAAAAGTCAATGTTGCTTTTGATGGATTCTGTTGCTATTGCATTGCCCCTTGGATATATTTTAGGCAGAATTGGTAATTTTTTAAATCAGGAATTAGTAGGCAGGCAAACTGATCTTTTTATTGGAATTTTAGTAAATGGCAAACTCGTCCATGCAAGTCAATTATATGAAGCATTTTTAGAGGGATTATGTATATTTGTAATTTTATTTACTATTAGACGAAAACTTAAATATCAAGGTGAATTAATAGGCTTGTATTTATTGCTTTATTCTATTGCTAGATTCTTTGTAGAGTTTTTTAGAGAAGCAGATTTTCAAATAGGATATTTTTATGGAATTTCAATGGGGCAAATATTGTCTATAATTACATTTTTTATTGCAATTATATTTTTATTTGTTATCCATAAAAAAGCAATCAAAAAACAACAATTATAATAAGGTAATTTTATGTTAATTAGTGCAATATTTATTATATTTTATACCATACCTGTTTGCTTGATAGCAATATTTCAAATTAGACATATAAAGATGAGCAATAAGGTTGTTATCTTAGATTCTAAAGATTTTAATATTGCAAAAAATTATGCAATCACTACTCAATATTTTCATATATTTGAGAGTATTTTTAGTGCGATTTTATTTGTATTTTGGATTAATTTTGGGTTTTATATGCTCCAAGAAATATGTGGAGTTTATAGCAATGGAATTTTAAATGATGTGATTTTTGTCGTGTCATTTTTGATTATAAATTCAATACTTACTTTACCACTTAATGCACATAAAACTTTAATGATTGATAGAATCTTTGGTTTTAGTAAAACTACAATAAAACTATATATCATTGATACTATTAAATCATTTGTATTGCTTATTATTTTTGCTTCAATATTATCTTATGCTTTGATTTATTTGATTAATAATTATTCTAATTGGTGGATTTTTGGGTTTGTTTTGGTATTTTTAATAGTGGTTTTTATAAATTTAATTTATCCAACTATTATTGCTCCACTTTTTAACAAATTTAGCCCACTTGAAAATAAAGATTTAGAATCAAAAATTATAAATATGATGGATAGCGTTGGTTTTAGAGCAAATGGAATCTTTATAATGGATGCAAGTAAAAGAGATAGTAGGTTAAATGCATATTTTGGCGGACTTGGAAAAAGCAAAAGAGTAGTGTTATTTGATACATTATTATCAAAAGTGACACAAAATGAACTTCTTGCGATTTTAGGGCATGAATTAGCCCATTTCAAGCATAAGGATTTAATCAAAAATATAGGAATTATGGCAGTTGTGCTTTTTAGCTTATTTTTTATTGCAGGTAATTTGCCTAGCTTTGCTTTTGATGGATTCCAAAAAACTTCTTCGAGTGTATTATGTGTTTTGATACTTATTTCATCTTTGATTTCATTTTATTTTTTACCTATTATCAATTATTTTAGTAGGATTGCAGAATATAAAGCAGATGAATTTGGCTCAAATCTAACAAATAAAACTGATTTAGGCAATGCTCTTGTAAAACTTATCAATGAAAATAAAGCATTTCCTTATTCACATAGAATCTATGTATTTTTTTATATGTCTCATCCGCCATTACTTGATAGATTAAAGGCATTAAATTATAAATTTCAATGAAAATAAAAGATGCTCTAAATATAGCAAAGCAAAAAAATAATAGCACTAGAAAGTTACTAGAATGCGAGATATTGCTCTGTCATATTCTTAAAAAAGATAGAGTTTTTTTGCATTCAAATAGTGATTTTGAGATTGGTAATAGTGATTTTGAATTATTATTGCAATATATTGATAAACTAAATAATAATTATCCAATAGAATATATAACAAACAAAGTTAGCTTTTATTCGCAATATTTTTATATAGATGAAGGTGCGTTGATCCCGCGTCCAGAAACTGAATTGCTTATTGATTATACATCAAAAATGATTGTAAAAAATAATATCAAAAAGATTTTTGAAATAGGTGTAGGTAGCGGTGTGATTAGCATCATCTTAGGGCTTATGCATAAGGATTTAGAGATTATAGCTATTGATAAATATGATAAAGCCTTAGAGGTTGCAAGAAAAAATATCAAGCTAAAAAGCATTTTAGATTCTTCACTAAATAGTAGAATCTCATTAGTTTGCACGAATTTACTTGATGGAATAAATAGAACAAAAAATGATTTTATTGTGTCAAATCCGCCATATATTAAAAACTCTTATAAGATTCCACCAAATCTACATTTTGAGCCAAAAACCGCTCTTTTTGGAGGCGAGAAGGGCTATGAAATATTGCTAGATATAATCAATCTTGATGCAAAATATTTGTGTTGTGAAATAGGATATAACCAAGAATGCTTAAAAGATTATTTGAAAAATTATGATGATATTTATTTTTATAAAGATTATTCATCATTTGTGCGAGGATTTATCGCACAAAGATTCTAGGTTAATTTGGAAATATTACTGGAATCTCTGGATAATTTGTAGAATTTGGAGAATCTAAGCCTACAATACTTCCAAATCCACTTTTGTATTCAAAGGATTCTATTGCTTTATTATTCATATATGAGACTTCGATAGTATCACTTAAAAATAAGCCTTTGCTATAAAATATCATTCCATGATTATTAAAATGCGTATGTATCGGCGTGAAATATTTATTTATCTTTTCTAATATTTTAAATCGTCTTTGTGATAATTTGTCATCTTCTACATTGCAGTTATGAAATTCAAATAATATTTGAGTGAAGTATTTTGACACCTCTTTTAAATCTATATTTTCTAGCATATCCCATTCATTATCTTCAATATCAACTTGCAATATATTATGTGAGTTTATATTGATGTTATTTTGCTTGATGATTGTTTGAAGTGTTATTGTGTTATTAGAATCTTTTGTTCCAACAAATTTTTTAAAAAACTTTATATTTGGGTGATTATATGGAGCTTTATATATACTCCCATCATATTGCAAGACTTTGTATCCCATATTTGCCATATCCAAATCCCAAGGTGAATATGGGGATACTCCTAATGATATTGCAATAGCATTGTTTTCTGGAAGTGATATTGCTTGAATGTATCCACCATCATTTTTTCCACCAACTCTTTGCAGCCCCCCCCCATTGCACCGGTTTTAGAAGATTTAAATATGTTTTTAGATTCTCTATTTTATTTGTAGATTTTATTCCACCTCTAATTGTTGGAAAACTAGCTAGAAGCCATTCATCTTGCAAACTACCATCAAATTTCAATTGACTTATGATATTTATTGCTTTTATATCTCTTAGATTATTTTCTAGTTTATTTAATCCAAATATATTTTGGATTTTAGTTTTTATTGCATTTTTAACTTTCATCACATTTACCTTTATATAAAATCAATCTGCTATTATAACAATTATTTTTTAGGAGCTTTTTTGAATCTAGAAGTTGGAGTTTTGAGTGATTATAGAAGTTTGGAGAGTATGATTAAGATTCTATCGCCAAATAATGATTCAAAAATCAAGATTGGCGATTATACTTTAGAGTTTATATCATTAGATTCTAATGATAGCGGGGGGGGGTATATAGAGTGTGATTATATTGTAGTGATAAATAAATCTCCTAGAGATGTAAAAGTAAAAGCAAAGAGGGTATTTGCTCTGCAGCAAGAACCATATATAAGAAAATCTAAAAAATATGCCATTCCTTTTAAAAATGAATGGGCAATTAGCACTGATTATTATTTATTTTGTGATATTGTTTTTGCTTTTAATGATGAATTATTTAAAGATAAAAATTTAATAAAAGATAATCCAAAAACTTTTATCAAAAATAATACTACTTTTATAAAACATCACCCAGCACTTTATTTTTGCTTTGGAAATGTGCCTTTTGATACTTTGTGTAAAATACCTCCAATAAGAAAAACAAAAGAAATATCTTGTATTGCTAGCTTTGACAAAAAGGCATTTTATGGGCATTTAGATAGAATGAAATTTGTAACTGCACTAAAAAAAACAAAGATAGGCAAGAGGATAGATTTTTTTGGTAATAAAACAGAATTTGAGCTAAAAGAGAAAAAAGATGGAATCTTGCCATATAAATACACCATAGCCATAGAAAATAATTCACAAAATGATTACATTAGTGAAAAAATAATGGATTCATATCTTGGATATAGCATACCAATTTATTTTGGTGCAAAAAATGTAGAAGAGTATTTTCCTAAAAATTCATTTATAAAAATTGATATTTATAATTTGCAAGATTCTCTAAATTTGATTGAGAATGTATTAGATTCTGATTTTTATGAAGCTAATTTTGATGCTTTGTTAGAAGCACGAAGGCGAGTTCTTTATGATTATTCCATGCTTTATTCTCTATCAAAAAATATTGTTAATGATGAAAAATTACATCATAATATACCAAAAAAAGAAGTTTTGATCACTAGATACAGGCGTCCTTTTAGGCTTGTGATGAAATATTATTATCAAGCAGTGTTTTATGGCTTATTAAAGATTCTGACAAATGGAGAGGGAAAAAATAAACTAA
Source organism: Helicobacter sp. MIT 99-5507 (assembly GCF_003364295.1). Lineage (NCBI taxonomy): Bacteria > Pseudomonadati > Campylobacterota > Epsilonproteobacteria > Campylobacterales > Helicobacteraceae > Helicobacter > Helicobacter sp. MIT 99-5507. The sequence goes on along the minus strand of NZ_NXLO01000002.1, from coordinate 204,577 downwards.
AAGATTTATCTTAGTTTTCAAAATTAGTCCCAATAAGATCTTTTACGCTATTTATTGCTGATTTGCCTTGTAATACTTGATATACTTGATATGCTATTGGTATATATATATCGTGTTTTATTGCTAGATCCACGACAGCTTGAGTGCTTACTACACCCTCTGCTATTTCCCCTAGTTCATTTAATGTATTTTTTAGAGATTTTCCACTAGCTAGTGCAATACCTACGCGATAATTACGAGATAATTGCGAATTTGCAGTCAAAAATAAATCTCCAGCTCCACTTAATCCAAGAAATGTAGATTCTTTTGCACCAAAATGCATACCAAATCTACACATCTCAACCAATCCTCTTGCAAGCATAGAAGCTTTTGCATTATTCCCTAGATTTAATCCATCACTAATACCGCTTGCAATAGCAATGATATTTTTATAAGCACCAGCTATTTCACCACCGATAACATCATCATTAAAATATATTTTCATAAAATTAGGAAAGATATCTGCTATGCTTTTTATATCGTATTTTGTGTGTATATTCAATGCACAAGGCATGCTCTCTAATACTTCTTTTGAGAATGATGGACCCATCAAATATCCAGTTTTTAGATTTGGAAAATATTCATTAAAAATATCACTCATAAAAGCACCGCTATCTGCTTCAATTCCTTTTGATGCAATAATAACTACAGAATCTTTATGAAATTTTACATTAGCAAGCCATTCTCGCATAGCTTGGCTTTTTATTGCTATTACTATGTATTTGCATTTTAAGGCATTTTTTAAGTCAATTTGTATTACTCTGTGAGAATAATAGGTATTTAAAAATTTCAATTCTCTTCTTGAAACTATACCTACATTATTTTTTTGACTAAAACAAAAAGCAAGCGCCCTTCCCCAAACTCCACCACCAATTACTGCTATATCTATTTTTTTATTCATTTTTACCTTGTTATTACATTTTTGTTTTTGCTTTGATACCCATCAAATTTAGTCCTGTTGTAATCGACAAAGATACAACTTTTAAGACACAAAGTATGCTGCATTCATTTGGAGTATTTAAAATCTTTGATGTATTGTAACAAAAATGAAGCTTTGAGGCTAAATTTTTTAAATACTCAGGCAGTTTTTGCATAGCATATTCATCAAATGTATTTTCTAATACTCTTTGTAATAACAATGCTTGGATTAACAAATCTTTCCACATAGAATCTAGCTTGCTAAAATCATAAGAAATACTAGCATTGCTTTTTTGTAAAATCGTGTGGATTCTGGCATTTGCATAGTTTATATAATAAATTGGATTATTAGAATCCTCACTTTTTAATATATCAACATCAAATTCTAAATGAGTATCTGCTTTTTTACTTAAAAAAACAAATCTAAGAGCATCAATTCCTATATCATCTATCACATCTTGCATTAATATAAAATTCCCAGCTCTTTTGCTCATTTTATAAGGTTTTCCACCTTTTAATAGGCTTACCATTTGAGATAGTATTACATCAAGTTTTGAGCTATCATATCCTAAAAAATCTATACTAGCTTTGATTCTTGCTATATATCCATGATGGTCTGCCCCCCAGATATTTATATATTTATCATATTGCCTTTCAAATTTATTATTATGATAGATAATATCACCTGCTAGATAAGTAGGCTCACCACTTTCTCTAATAATAACTCTATCTTTTTCATCACCTTTTAGATTTGATTTTAGCCATATTTTAGAATCTTGCTTATATATCGCGTTGTTTTTTTCTAGTTTTTCTAATACATTTGCTAATTCATTAATCAATGATTTTTCACTTACAAAATAATCAAATGATATTTTTGCATTATTTAGCGTTGATTTTATGAGCAATAGTGTTGCTTCCATGCCAAATTTTGCAATAGTTTTTATATCACAATCGATAAATACTTGTTTCCCAAGAGAATCTAGCATTTCTTTTGCTATATCTTTTATGTATTCTCCACGATAAAACTCATCTGGATATTCTACATCAAATCCTAGAATCTCCCTGCCCGCTAACAATATAGAATTTCCAAGCATATCTATTTGGCTGCCAGCATCATTTATATAATATTCTCTTTTTATGTTATATCCCAAATGCTCCCCAACTCTAGCCAAAGCATCGCCAAAGATAGCACCTCTTGCATGCCCTATATGAAGAGGACCAGTTGGATTTGCACTTACAAATTCTAATAATATTTTTTTATTATGATTATTTTTTGCAAAATCATTTGGATTTGCTAGTGTTTCTTGTGCGATTTTTGATAGAAATTCATCGCTTAATTCAATATTTATAAAGCCATTTACTACATTTATAGCTTTAAATTCAAATTTAGATTCTAAGTTCTTTTTGATATCTTGTGCTACTTCATTTGGATTCTTATTTAACTTTTTTGCTAATATCAATGCTATTGGAGTAGAGAAGTGTCCCATTTTGGGATTTTTGGGAATCTCTAAGATAACATCTTCATTTATATTTGAATCTAATAGCTGTTTTATATGCTTATACATACTTCTTTATACTTTTTTTATATCTTCTGTTTCTTGTGGGGTTGTTTTGTTTTGTGTTGTGTTTTGGTTGTTTTCTACTTCTTTTGTAGCCATCGTATTTGTATTATTTTGTGTGGTGTTTTCTACTTCATCATCATCTTTTACAGCTTTTTTAAAGTTTTTAATTCCGCTTCCTAAGCCCTTTGCTAAATCTGGTATTTTTTTTGCACCAAATAATAAAACAACAATTGCTAATATAATCAATAATTCTGGAACACTAGGCATTGCCATATTAAAATCCTTACAATATTAAAGTTTCTATCGTATTCTATAATGAAAATGCATAAAATGCAAAAAATATTAATTATGTATTATTGTCTAATTACTAGTATTTTTCGCATTCACTAAGCATTTTATCAAAATATTTTGATGCTTGATTGATATAATCTTTATTTTGACTTATCAATAACATTTCATAATTTATATCAAATGCACTTTTAGACCAATTTGCAGAGCCAAATATGATTGTCTTTTTATCAATGATTGCAAGCTTGTTATGCATAATGCCAAAATATTTTTTATTATCGGATAAATTGCCTTTTAGGGTGCAAGTATATATATTTTTTAGTTTTGCTAAATATCCTATTGTTGTAATATCACTATTAATATTACTTTTATAATCATAAATGATATTAAATTTCACACCTTTTTTTGCACTATCTCGAATTGCCTTACTTATTTCTCTATTTGTAAAATTATATATTGCAATATTTACTTCATTTTTTGCTTGCTTTATTTCTTTGATGATAGCATTTATAGCTTGTTTGGAATCATAAGGCATAAAATACATAGAATCTGCAAATACAAAATATGGGAATATAATAAAAATAAAAAGAAATTTCATAAAATCACTACTCTTTTGTATGATAATTTTTTATAATCATCAAATTATATTAATAATATTGTAATTTTTAGTATAATTTTCAATCTATAAATTTTAATATTTGTAATAGCACATAGTTTTAAATAGCTACTTTGGAGCGTAAATGAAGTTTTTACTTGTTAATACAAACGCCGCAGTTAAAAAGATTTTTAGTATTGCTGCAAGAAAAGCTAATATCTCTCTTGATTTTATTAATTCTCTTAATGAGATATCTATTCAAGAAGATTATGGTTGTATCTTTATTGATGATGGGGTATTAAATACAGGAAATTTTGAAGATATCAAAAGTAAAATGATAGACACAAAATTCTGCCTTATTATCTCTAAAGATTCCACGATGATTGCTGGTTTTGATAATTATATTAGAAAACCATTTTTACCAACAGATATCTATGAGGTTTTAAAACAAGAAAAACGTAGTGATATGAATTTTTCATCTTTTGAATCAGATAATAACCTAACTTTTGATGCTAATAAAAATCTTGATAATAAGATAAAAAATATAGACTTATTAGATGAAATGGATAACTCTAATATGAATGTAAATGTAAATATAAATAATATAGATTTATCAGAATTTGATGATAATGATGATGAATTTTTGTCTGGTATGAAAGATAGCAATATACCAGCTTTAAATCCACAAAATAGTGAAGAGACGATGATAAGAAATAACAATTTAAACGATAACGATGAAATAAAATTTACTTATGATAATGATCTGGATATGAATAATAACTCAAATAATAATCTTGATACTATAGAGCTTAAAGATTCTAAAAATACAAGTAATGTAAGCATAAATAGCAATATTTCAAATAATAATTTTAATAAGCAAAATGACATATTATCAGATATCATTACTGATAATAAAATAAATAATACAAATACAAATTATACATCTAATAATAGCGATGAGATAGATTTTAGCTCTATATTTGCTATGCAAGATGAATTCTTAAAAAGTCAAAACAAAGATAGACCAAAAGGTATTATTGGTGGCGATATCTATGTAAAAAAGGAAAATGCCAACCAAAAAGATGATACATCTATGATAGAAGAAAATCAGGTCGATACGTCAACAATAGGCAGAATGAAGGTAAATATTTCTCAAGAACCTATTGGAGATGATTCTAATCAAGTAAGTGATGTTAGTAGTTTTGATGAATTAGATAGCCTTAATGATGATGATTTTGATGATTTAAATCTAGCAGATGAAGATTTTAAAGTAGATGAAAAAGATATGTTAGAGAATAATTATCAAGAGAATCTAAGTAATGATTTTAACAATGACGACTTCAACAATAATAACGATTTTACTAATGATGACTTTGACAATGATGACTTTAATATAAATAAATTAAGCGATGAAGATTGGGACAATCTTGATGATGAAGCTTTATTGAAATTGCAAGAAGAAACACCTGCTTTTGATGAACCAAAAATATTAAATAAAAATGATATTGATGAAGTAACTAATATTTTAGAAGATACTCAAAATCTAGGTAATAATTTAAATTCAAATGATGTAAAAATAGCAAGCAATGGGCTAGATTCTATTACTCAAGAAGCATTTAGTGAGGCAATAGATGAAACAAATCGAAATGATAATTTTAATTTTGATGATAATTTGCCATCAGTAGATAATGTTATAGAGCCAATAGAAGAACAAATCATTCCAAGTCAAGTAAATAATGCACAAGAATTGAATGACAATACTAACAATAATGCATCAAATACATCATCAAATAATGTAACACAAAATATGATGAGTAATGCAAATATTGATTTAACAGAGATTGTAAAATCATTTCCAGTTGATAAGCTAAGAGAACTTTTAAGTGGTGTGCAAATCACTATTAATATTACATTTCCAACAAAAAAGTGATGATTAAAGATTCTAATATCATCATTATATCTGGTCCAAGCGGTGCAGGAAAATCAAGCTTATGTGATAGATTATTTAAACAAGTTGATAATATTTATTTTTCTATATCATCTACAACAAGAGCTAAAAGAGATGGCGAGATAGATGGAGTGCATTATCATTTTATTTCACAAGAAGAATTTGAAAGTGGTATCAAAAATAATCTTTTTTTAGAATGGGCTAGGGTTCATAATAATTATTATGGCACTCAGAAAATACAAGTAGATAATGCACTAAAAGAAGGTAAAATAGTATTATTTGATGTTGATATTCAAGGTCAAGAATCCATTAAAGGGTTTTATCCAAATGCCACATCTATATTTATAACAACACCAAATAAGGCGACATTGGAGCAACGACTAAAAAGCAGGGCATTAGATAGTATGGAGAGTATTGATACTCGTTTAAGCCTTGCTTACAATGAAATGCAAGCAATTGATAAATTTGATTTTATTATTATTAATGATGATTTTGATAAATCATTTGATGGCTTTTTAAGTATCATAAAATCACTCTATTTTAAAAATTCTTCTTATTGTAGTAAGAATCTTCTTGCTACTTGGAAATAGCTATTTTATTTATTATTTTGCCATTTTCTATTTCTATGATTTTATTTGCTAATTCCATTGTGCTTGGTCTGTGAGCTATTATTATTATGATTTTATCTTTTTTAATTAGCTCAATTGTATTTTTTATAGAATCTTCGGTATTTTTATCAAGCGCACTTGTTGCCTCATCAAAGATTAATACTTTAGGATTCCTGTATATTGCCCTTGCAATTGCAATTCTCTGCCTTTGTCCTCCACTTAAATTTGCACCATATTCATCTAGTTTTGTATAGATTCCATCTGGTAGTTTTTTTACAAAATCATATGCAAAACTTTGTTTTAGTGCATCTATGATTTTATTTTCATCTACTTCTTGCCCATATGCAACATTTGCTGCGATACTATCATTAAATATAAATATTCTTTGCGTAACAATAGCTATATTATCGCATATACTTTTTTGTGTGTATTCTTTTATTGGTGTGTTATTAATCGTAATATTTCCACTTGTTGGAGTGTATAATCTAAGTATGAGATTTACAATAGAGCTTTTGCCGCTTCCGCTTTTACCCTTTAGCACTACAATTTCATTATATTTAAAATCTATATCTATATTTTGTAGTGCCAAAATATCACCATAATACAAGCTAACATTACTAAATTTGATAGATTCTATATTTTTATTTATTAGTTTTGTTCCATCTTTTATTGTTGGTTCTCTATGTAATATCTCTATTATTCTATTTCCAGCGGCAACCGCACCTTGCACGCCTGTATATATTGATGTGAGTTTTTTTAGTGGAGTATATGCCATAAAAAGTGCTGTAATAAATGAAAAAAACTCCCCTGTAGTCATTCTATCATTTATTACTTCATTTCCACCTATGTATATTATGATTGCAATAATTATTGCTCCTAGAAATTCCATAAGTGGATTGACTAATTGATTTTGCTGGACTACTTTCATATTGATTCTAAAAAATTTAAAATTTGCTTCTTTGAAATATTTAGTTTCTATGTTTTCGCTATTACTTGCTTTTATTAATTCTGCATTATTAAAAATTTCATTTAATTTTGATGTAATATCTGAATTTTGCTCCATTGAGGCTTTGGAGCGATTTTTAATTTTTTTAGCGATAATATTTACTGGAATCATAGAAAGCCCCATGATAATTATTCCAAATATTGCCATTTTTGGGCTTTGATATATAATTACAAAAATAAGTGCGATAAAAGTAACACTTTCCCTTGCAAAATCACCAATATAATTTGATACAGCATTTCTTACTGCCTCTATATCATTTGTGATCCTTGCGATAAGCTCACCATTTCTCATTTTATTAAAGAAATCAATTTCAAGCGATAAAATATGCTCTAGCAATTCATTTCTTATTTGTCTTACTATATCAAGCCCTATATAATTCATCAAATATGATTGAATATACATTCCAGTGCTTTTGCCAAAATAGGCAATAATTACAACTATTGGTAAAATAACTAGCATAAAAGCATTTTTTGCACTAAAGACATCATCAAGCACAGGTTTTACAAGATATGCAATAAATGCTGTGCAAAGTGCAGTAACAATCCCAGCACCAATTGCTGCAATGAATTTGTATTTATGCCCTTTTATATATGGTAAGAATTGTAAAATTAAATCTTTCATTTTGTTATTATAGTAAAGATAGGCATTTATTAGTGTAATTAAATAAAAATATTATTAGAATCTAGCCAAAGCCATTTCTAGTAATTTTTGGGAGTAAATTTTGCAAAAAAAGATTGAAAAAATAGAAAAATTTCTTTTAAAAGAGAGTAAAAAAAGAGGATTTAATAGTATTGTTTTTGGGCTTAGTGGCGGTATTGATAGTGCTGTTGTTGGATATTTTTGCAATAAAGTATTTAAAAAGAAAGCAAGAGCTTTTATTATGCCCTCAACCTTTTCTAATCCAAAAAATACAGATGATGCAATAAATTTTGCTAAGTCAATTGGGCTTTATTATGAAGTGATAGATATTGGCAAGTTTCAAGATGATTTTGCTTCTATATCACATTTAAAAGAGGATTCTAAAGATTTGCATAGAATTGGCAATTTTATAGCTAGAATTCGTATGGCAATTTTATATGATAAATCTTATTTACATAATGCACTTGTAATTGGCACGAGTAATAAAAGTGAATTAATGCTTGGATATGGCACATTGTATGGAGATATGGCTTGTGCAATAAATCCTATTGGAAATATTTATAAGAGTGAGATTTTTGAGATTGCAAAACATATTGGAATCCCAAAATATATCATCGATAAAAAACCATCAGCAGATTTATTTGAAGGTCAAAGCGATGAATATGATTTAGGATATAGCTACGAGATGATTGATAAGCTATTAGTGCAAATAGATTCTAATTTGAGTAAAAAACATCTATTAAAAAAAGGCTTTGAAAGAGAATTTATAGAATCTATTCAAAATAGGATTAAAAATAATAGATTTAAAAGCAAAATGCCAAAAATCGCAAAGGTTTGATTTAAATGAGATTTATTGATAGTTATTTTTATAATCCTAACTTTTATCAAATAGTTTTAAGTATTTTGCTTCTTCCAATATCAATTTTATATTTTATAGCAGCGACATTAAGGCGAAAATTTCAAAAATATATAGATTTTAAGATCCCAATTATAAGCATTGGGAATCTAGTAGCAGGCGGTAGCGGTAAGACGCCTGTATTGCAAGAACTAGCAAAGGAATATGAAAATATAGCAATTGTATCTAGAGGATATAAAAGGAAGAGCAAAGGGCTTATTGTCGTAAGTCAAAATGGAAATATACAAGCAAGTCAAGAAGCAAGTGGTGATGAGGCTTATATGCTTGCATTAAGTCTTCCAAACGCAAGTGTGATAGTGTGTAAAAATAGAAAATTAGGAATCTTAAAAGCAAAAGAACTAGGTGCTAAGGCTGTATTTTTAGATGATGGCTTTAGATTTAATTTTAAAAAGCTAAATATTATATTAGTGCCACAATTAAAGCCATATTTTAGATTCACCATTCCAAGTGGTATCTATAGAGAAAATCCATTTTATAAGAATCCTAAGGATTTATTTTTAAAAGAAGGAATTGATTATAAAAGAGAAGTCACAATACAAAATCAAACTAAAAAAATGCTACTTGTAACAGCCATAGCAAATCCCTCAAGGTTAGATTCTTTTTTACCATCTAATATAGTAGGAAAAATAACATTAAGTGATCACGCTAGATTTGATTTGGAATCTATAAAAAAAGAATATGAAAGGTTAAATGCCACTTCATTGCTTGTTACAAAAAAAGATTTGGTCAAGCTTTCAAATTGTAAATTACCGCTAAGTATTTTGGCATTGCAAATTAAAATTGATGATTGTATCAAAGATAAAATAAAAATTTATATCGATTCTTTTAATACATAGAATCCTTAAGCTTTATTTAATAAAACAAAATTTAAAATCATGCTTTTTTAAAATAAACCATTGTCGATTCTTTAGAGGCTTTAGTTGAAGCACGACACAAAAGGATAAAAATGTTTAAAAACTTCAAAGAAAGTTATTTAGTTAGATTCTGGTCTCCAATCCCTGCTATCGCAATGTTAGGTATTTTATCTGCTTATTATTTTGGTATCACTGGAACTTATTGGGCTGTTACAGGCGAATTTACTCGCTGGGGCGGTCATGTCTTGAATTTTATCGGTGTTAATACAGATAATCTAGGCTATTTTAAAATAATAGGACTTAGCGGAACGCCATTTAGTAGGGTTGATGGAGTGATGATTATAGGTATGTTTGGTGGAGCACTTGCTTCTGCGTTGATGGCAAACAATATCAAATTTCGCCTACCACAAAGTAAAGCTAGGGTGTTTCAAGCATTAATTGGTGGAGCTATTGCTGGTTTTGGAGCTAGGATTGGAATGGGTTGTAATTTGGCTAGCTTTTTTACTGGGATACCTCAATTTAGTCTCCATGCTTGGTTTTTTACAATCGCTACACTAATTGGAGTATATTTTGGTAATAAAGTTGCTACAAGTAGATTGTTGTGTTCAAAAATAATAATGCAAAAAGTAAATAAAACAAAAGAATTAGAAGATTTAAATAAAAATGCAAAAGTAAATTTTATTATTGGCATTGTTGTATTGATTTTTATGATTGCTTGGGTTGTATTTTTGGCATTTGGAAAAATTCCTGAAGGTAAAAAGATTCCAGTGCTTAGCATCGCAATGCTTTTTGGAATAGCTTTTGGATATATCATATCGCGCGCACAAATTTGCTTTACTTCAGCTTTTCGTGATATTTTTCTAACTGGACGAGGATATATGGCAAGAGCGGTAGTAATAGGTATGATGCTCTCTACCATTGGTGTATTTAGCTATATTATGCTTGGACTTCCACCAAAGATTATGTGGGCTGGACCCAATGCAATTATTGGTGGATTGTTGTTTGGATTTGGAATTGTTGTAGCTGGTGGCTGTGAATGTGGTTGGATGTATCGTGCGGTAGAAGGGCAGGTGCATTATTGGATTGTTGGTATTGGAAATGTTATAGGCTCGACAATATTGGCATTAACTTGGGATTCTTATGCAGAATCTTTGGCTACGAGCTTTCCTAAGATAAATTTATTATCAACATTTGGTAATTATGGTGGGCTTTTGGTTAATTATCTATTGTTAGTGGTATTTTTTATCATAATTGTTATGTTAGAGAAATACTATCTAGCAAAAAAACGAAACCAATTTTCAAAAAGGAGTAACTAATGAATAATGAAATGACACCAGATTATAGATTGGATTTACAAGGTGAGCCTTGCCCATATCCTGCTATCAAAACTTTAGAGGTATTGCCAGATTTAAAAAAAGGTGAGATTTTGGAAGTCATCAGTGATTGCCCACAAAGTATAAATAATATCCCAGTAGATGCTAAAAATCACGGCTATGAAGTATTAAAAATCGAGCAACATGGTCCTACTATAAGATATTTGATAAAAAAATAATTTCTGTAAAGATTGATCTTTGCAGAATCTTGCAATAAATATCTAAATGTTAAATCTGCTATCAATTAATTTTTAGAATTTAATAAGTTACTTTGAGAATTCAATAAAGATGATTTAATAATATTTTTTTGGAATCCTTTAAGAAATGGATTCCAAAATTTTATTTTCTTGAAGTTGGAGTATCATGAGCTACTACGATTTCACCTTTTATATCACTTAGTATTGCACATGCAGCTTCACTTGCACTACCCATAGCAGTTGTTACCATAGAGGTTACTCCAGATGCAGTCCCTGCGACATAGATACCAGGTTTTACTTCTTGTCTGCCACTATATTCTAGGCGAATCTTATTTGGTTTATTCATAAGATTATGAGGTTTTACTATATTACCTAATCCATTGATATCAAAGCTGCTAGCTCCTGTTGCTAGGATAATATAATCAGATTCAAATTCTAAATTTTGCCCTTTTGATACAAATGCACCTTTAGAGCCACTAATTTGTTCTATTTCTCCATTTATATAATTAACTTTTAGTAAAGAATTTATTTGATTTAGTGTTTGTTCTATGATATCTTTTCCTAGAATCCCGCGAGGAAATAATGGAGAATTATATACCGCAACAGCCCCTAAATCAGGCTTACCACTGTCTATTATATTTATATCAAAATCTAACTCGTTATTTTTAGCTGAAGCTAAAACCAATGCTGCAGTAAGTCCTGCGATACTTCCACCAATAATTGTAATTCTTTTTTTCATAATAATCTCCTTATTTTAAATCTATCCAAAAATAGAATCTATATTATAGTATCTAAAGTGGATTTATTGTAATTTTTAAGTATTAAATATTTGTATTATTTTTATCTAAATTTTTAATAACACTAAATCTAGTTTAAAATTTTAAATTTATGACTTAGAATCTGTAATAGTTTGCTTGTTTTATTTGGATTAATGGTTTTGGTTAATACTTGTGAATCTAGCTAAAACTAAATTCACATAGTTTGTTTATCTTGGATTCTATATAGGCAATACCCTAATATTTTCTGCTAATTTTTCTTGTAATATAGATTCTATTGCAAATAAAGTCCCGCTATATCCACTAGAACAACCACTACATGCACCTAAATATCTAATATATACATCAATGTAGTTATCGCTTGTTTCTTTTATATCAATGATTTCCATATTTCCACCATCCATCATAAGCATTGGACGAATATTTTCATCAATGATTTTATCAATAGCCTTTACTTTTTGCACCATTGTCATCTCTGGAAAACTAATTTCACCATCTTTTGTTTTATTTGCTATTTCTTTTACTTGCTCTGCTTCCATCTCTGCTCTTGTATCTCTTAGAATATCAACAAGATAATATTCTCTTTCTTCATGCCCCCCTGGTTTTATACAGCTTTTGCAAAATGCACCTGCTTTAGTGTAATTTGTAATCTCTTCGACACTTTTAAGGTTATTTAGTCTAATCACTTCTTTTATCGTTCCTAAGCTTACTCTGGCACATTCACACACTATAATTTCGTTTTCAAAATCATTAGGATTCTTGCCTAAATACATACCTGCAGCTTGTTTTATAACATCATATGCCATAACAGAGCAATGCATTTTTTGACCCGGAACAGCTGGAATATCTGGGTCATCACGCAATGCAGATTCAACATCAAGATTTGTTATTTTTACTGCATCTTGCACTTTTTTTCCAAGACATAATTCAACCATCATATCAGAGCTAGCAATAGCCGTCCCACAACCAAAACTTTTAAATTTAGCATCTATGATTCTATCATCGCTATCAACTAGCCAATACAATCTTACAGCATCTCCACAAGCTTCTGCACCATAATCTGCAACAATCAACTTTGCACCTTTTGCATCTGCTTGCTCTTGTGTGATTACTCCAAGATGAGTTGGATTATCCATTCTTTCTTGAACTTTATTTGAATATGCGTCCCATAATGAACCGCCAATTAATGTATCTTTACCCATATTTATTCCTTCTAATAATTATTAAATTTTTAGTATGAACTTGATATTGTTCTTAGTCTTTTTATGGCTTTGTTTAATACTTCTATCGTATAGTCAATATCTTCATTTGTTGTGAATCTTGATAATGATAATCTAATTGCAGTGTGAGCTAGCTCTTTGTCCGCTCCAATAGCTGTCATAATAGGATTTGCCTCTAGATCTTCGCTAGCACAAGCACTTCCTGTTGATGCTCCAATTCCTGCTTTATTTAGATCCCAAAGCATTGCTTCACCTTCGATTCCTCTTACACTTGCAAGTATTGTATTTGGGACTCTTTGTGTATCTTTGCCTATAATTATAATATCACCATTTTTAATGAGAGCATTTTCTAGCTTATCTCTTAGCTCTTTTATTTTATTATTTTCATAAGTTAGCCATTGATTTGCTAGCTCCATTGCCTTACCCATTCCTAATATATAAGGTACATTTAGCGTCCCACTTCTTCTACCTCGCATATGTTCTCCACCATGAAATAGCGGAGTTAGCTCTATACCTTTTTTGATAAATAATCCACCAATTCCTTTTGGTCCATGAAATTTATGAGCTGAAAAGCTTAAAAAATCAACATTTACATCTTTTACATCGACTTTTACTTTGCCTATTGCTTGCACAGCATCAGTGTGAAATAATATACCTTTTTCTTTACATAACTCACCAATTTCTTTTATTGGAAATATTACACCTGTTTCGTTATTTGCCCACATTACACTTATTAGTGCAGTTTTTGGAGTGATTGCTTCTCTAATAGAATCTACATCAATATTTGCGTTATCATTCACAGGAATGTATGTAACTTCTACACCAAGCTCCTCTAAAAATGCACAAGTTGAGGTGATAGCTGGGTGTTCTACTTGAGTGGTTATAATATGATTTTTACCTTCTTTTAAAACTTTATCAAAATATATACCTTTAAGCACCCAATTATTACTTTCTGTTGCACATGATGTGACAATAATATCATCACTAGAATCTGCATTTATCCCTGCATATAGTTGATCAAAAGCATTTCTTAGTGGTTTATGTGTGATTGTTCCAAAATGATGCAATGAATTTGGATTTCCATAATTTTTACAGAAATAATCTTGCATTACTTGCATAACTTCTTTATCTACCATTGTAGTAGCATTATTATCTAAATAAATTTCTCTCATAATATTTTTTATATTCTCCTTCATTCAAAATTATTTAAAAAAAATCAATTAATAAAAATTATTATTTGGGGCTAGATTATACTATTTTTAAAAGTAAAATATATAGCTTAATGCTTTAATATTATTGAAAAATTTCATTTAATTTTGCGTAAATAGTATTAAAATCTAGTTTTTCATTAGAATCTTGTTGTAAAAATGTATCTAATTTGTCTTTTTTGTTTATTGCATCATCTAATTCTTTATCGCTTCCTTTTTGATACGAACCAATCCTTATTAGAATCTCATTTTCTTTTAAAAGAGCATATGCCCTTCTAAATTTGATAGCATTTTCTTTATGTTTTTTATCAATAATATCATTCATGATACGTGATGCAGATGAAAGTATATTTATTGGTGGATATATACCAAATTCTCCTAATTCCCTGCTTAAAACAATATGTCCATCAAGGATGCTTCTACTTTGATCAGCTATCGGGTCATTTAAATCATCGCCTTCAACAAGCACGGTGAAAAAGGCAGTTATTGAGCCTTTATTTTCTTCTTTTCCTGCTCTCTCCATAAGCTGTGGAAGTAAGCTTAGTGACGATGGTGGATAACCTTTTGATGTTGGTGGCTCACCAAGCGACAATCCTATTTCTCTTTGTGCCATTGCAAATCTTGTTACAGAATCCATTATAAATAAAACATCTTTATTTTGATTTTTAAAATATTCAGCAATTGACATTGCACTAAATGCTCCATATTTTCTCATAAGCGGAGAATCGTCACTTGTCGCTACAACTATAATCGTATTTGTCAAATCACCAGCAAGATTTTTTATGATAAATTCAGGCACTTCTCTGCCTCGCTCGCCAATTAATGCTATAACCTTTACATCTGCATTTGAGCCTCTTACTATCATTCCAAGAAGGCTAGATTTACCTACTCCACTTCCTGCAAAGATTCCCATTTTTTGCCCTTTACCACAAGTAAGCAATCCATCAATACTTTTTACTCCAACACTAAATTTCTCATTAATTAACCCTCGATCCATAGCTTTTATTGGTTTGTTTAATATTGAAATAAATGCATCTTTTTTGATTTCGCCAAGATTATCGATTGGATTTACCATAGGATCTACAACTCTGCCAAGCAATCCCTCGCCAACACCAATTTTTAAACCTTTTTGATTTATAAATACTTTATCACCTATTTTATGTCCTTGTGTAGATGTAAATGGTGTGATCGAAAAAGATTCTACATCTATTGTGCTAACAATCCCTAAAATATCACTATCAGTGCCTTTTATGCTTACTATATCACCTATGGAAGTTTTTAATCCATTTGCTTTTATGGTGTTTGAATAAATATGTGTTATCTCTCCAAAATGTGGAGAAAGATTTATTTTGTTTTCTATTTTTGCTCTTAATTTACCTAAAGACATTTAATACCTTAAGAAAATATTATTATAGATATTGTATGTTTTTTTGTTAAAATACACACTTAAATCTAGCCTTTATGATGTAAGGAAATAATAATGAGTGTAAAACTAATAAATAATGCAAATATTTTGTTAAATGCCACGATTGACAATGAAGCAATTAGCCAAAAAAAGAAAAAAATAGCCCAAGATATAAGTAAAAATATAAAAATAGATGGTTTTAGAAAAGGTAAAGTTCCTTTAAGTATTGTTGAAAATAGATTTAAAGATAGGATTATTCAAGATAGTCAAAATGAAGCACTAAATGATTTAGTTAGAGAATCTCTAAAAGAGCTAAACATTCAATTAGATAGAATTATTGGCAATCCTATGATAACGAAATTTCAAAACAATGATAATGGTATAGAAGTAGAAGCAAAGATTGGAATCTTTCCAGATATTGATTTGAAAGATTATGAAAAATTAATCCCTGTTGTTGAATTGCAAGAAGTAAGCAATAAAGATATAGATTCCAGGATTGAAGAATTAGCAAAATCTAGTGGCGATTTAGTAGAGATTACAAAAGAGAGTTTAGAATCTAGTGATATTGCAAATATAAATTTTGAGGGATTTTTAGGCAATGAGCCATTTACAGGCGGAAAAGGTGAAAACTATGATTTAGAGATTGGCTCAAAAAGTTTTATTGAAGGATTTGAAGATCAATTAATTGGCATGAAAAAAGGTGATATAAAAGATATAAATGTCAGATTCCCAGAGAATTACAATGCCACTCATCTAGCAGGCAAAGAAGCAAGATTTAATGTGAAATTAAATGCTATAAAAGAGCGACAAGCAAGCAAGATTGATGATGAATTTGCAAAGAAAATGATACCAAACAATAAAGATGCTACTTTAGAAACTTTAAGAGAAAATATCAAAACTCAATTAGAAAATGAAAATAAAAATAAGGCTTTAAATGATTTAAAGCCAAAATTGATAGAGAATCTAATAGATGGTTTTACTTTTGATTTGCCAGATAATATTGTTGAGCAAGAAATGGATGTGATTTTTAGAAATAGTTTGCAAAATATTGATACAGAAGAACTACAAGCCTTGCAAAATGATAAAGATAAAGCAAAAGACAAGCGAGAATCTTTTAGGAATGAGGCACAAAAAAGTGTTAAATTAACATTTATTATTGATAAATTTGCAAAGAGAGATAAAGTAGCAGTTAGTGATAATGAACTTTATCAAGTGCTTTATTATGAAGCTATGATGATGGGTACTAATCCAAAAGAAGTATTAGAACATTATGAAAAAAACAATATGATACCAGCGCTAAAAATGACGATTTTAGAAAATAAGATTCTAAATAATCTATTAGAATCTACAATCAAAAAAGATTGATATAAAAGGGTAAGAAAAAAATAAAAGGTATTTTGATGAATTATATTCCTTATGTTATTGAAAAGACAAGTCGTGGCGAGCGAAGCTATGATATTTACTCACGATTATTAAAAGATAGAGTTGTGATTTTAAGTGGTGAAATCGATGATAATATCGCTTCATCAATAGTAGCACAACTTTTATTTTTGGAAGCAGAAGATCCACAAAAAGATATTTATATTTATATAAATTCTCCTGGTGGTGCTGTTACAAGTGGTTTTAGTATTTATGATACGATGAATTATATAAAGCCAGATATTTCTACTATTTGTATAGGTCAAGCCGCATCTATGGGAGCTTTTTTGCTTAGTAGCGGGACAAAAGGCAAGAGATATGCTCTACCTAATGCAAGAATAATGATACACCAGCCATTAGGTGGAGCAAAAGGGCAGGCAAGTGATATTGAGATTCAAGCAAAAGAAATTTTATATATAAAGAAAAGTCTAAATGAAATAATGGCAAAAAATACAAATCAAAGTATCAAAAAGATCTCTAATGATACAGATAGAGATTTTTTTATGAGTGCCAAAGAGGCTAAAGAATATGGGATTATTGATAATATATTGGATAAGAGTCTAAAATAAGGTAATAAATTGATAAGATTAGAAAAAAACGATTCTAAAGAAACAGAATCTATAGATTTAGATGAGAATCTTCATAACGATTTAGAAAATATTGATGACTTAAATATTGATACAAATACCAACACATCTATCGATTCTCCGCAAGCTAGTTTAGATTCTCTTTCAAATGAAGTGTTGAGTGCTTTAAGTAGCCAAAATATTCCGCCTCTTCCTGCTAATTATCAAGCGTTTTTTGAACAAATATTGGGTAAATATGATTTAGATTTTCAAAAAAAAATTTATGATTTAATTGAAACTGATACAAAAAATGATGATAGGAATATAGATTTTGAAAAAAATATTTATATAGCATTTGCTAAAACAAAAGATTTGCTTAAATGCACTTCCTCAATCTATAAAAGTTTTATTTTGATGAATGATATTTATGAACAGCTAATAAAAGCAGATAAAACAAATGTAGATTCTCAAATGCTAGATAAACTAAGGCAAAATAAAGATTACATAGATAAACAAGTTATTACTTTAAAATCACTTTATGAACAATGCTCCCACGCACTAGAAAATATAAATACAAATACTATGTATGATTCAAAATTTGATGTTTATAATAAACGATATTTTATAAAATTAGTGCAAGAAGAATCTATTGCAGTAAATAAATTTAATCACAATTCTACGATACTTATGATGGCATTGCCTTATAGTATTACACAATATTTAAACAACGAACAAATGGCGCTTGTGGTTATGAAAACGGTTGCAAAACTCTTGCTAAAAACATCAAGAAGAAGTGATATGATAGGCTATATTGGCAATGGAATCTTTGGTATGTTGCTTAAGCATTCTAATGTTGTTAGTTCAAAAAGAGCAAGTGATAGATTGATTGAATTATTGCAAAATACAAATATATTTCTTGGTAGCAATGAATTAAGCCTAAATCTAAATATAGGCATATCAAAGATTAAGCCAAATAGAAGTGCCCAAGATTCTTTAAATTATGCGATTTTAGCATTAAGACTTGCGCAGCAAAATAAAGTTAAATATGTAGTTTATAAAGAGGATGACAATGATTGAAGAAATTGTAATTTATCCAGATAGCAGGCTAAGAGAAATTTCAAAAGAAGTCGTTGAGTTTGGTAGTGCTCTAAGTCAAACATTGGATAATATGTATGAAACAATGATGGATAAAAATGGTATTGGTTTAGCAGGTGTCCAAATAGGGAAAATGGATAGAATCTTAATTGTTAATATTCCAAGAGATGACAAGATTCAATATAAAGAAGATTTAATAGAAGTGATAAATCCAAAGATTTTAGAATCTAGCGGAGAGATTTTATTTCAAGAAGGCTGTCTTAGTATTCCAAATTTTTATGAATATGTAAAAAGATATAGTTATATAAAACTTCAATATCAAGATAGAGATGGCAAGGTAAAAGAGCTTGAGGCAAATGATTATTTAGCAGTTGCCCTGCAACATGAAATAGATCATTTAAATGGTATTTTATTTATTGATAAATTATCGATTTTAAAACGTAAAAAATTTGAAAAAGAATATAAAAAACAAAAAGTTTTATAGAAATTAAATGGTAAAAAAGTTACTTTGTGCTACTAGATTTGGCGTAGGGGCAAAGATAATTGAAGTTGAATCAATATTTCAAAAAGGATTGCCTAGCTTTATTATCACAGGACTTGCTGGAAATTCTATACAAGAAGCAAAACAACGCGTAAGCGGTGCATTATCAAATAGTAATTTTGAAAGTCCAAATTTTAAAATTACAATAAATCTATCACCATCTGATATTGCCAAAAATGGCTCACATTTTGACTTGCCCATAGCTTTGCTTGTAGCATTGAATAGAGTTGATATTGATTTATCAAATTGGTTTGCTTTTGGCGAGCTTGGGTTGGATTCTACTATAAAAGATTCTCCTATTATTTATCCACTTTTATTAGAAGTAGCAAATATGTATCCAAATAGCAATGTTTTATTGCCAAAAAGTGGAGAGAATCTTTATTCAAATGTGCCAAATCTAAATATATATTTTGCAAGCAATCTAAATGAAGCACTAGATTTGATTAAAAATCCACAAAATAAATCTAAAAAATATGATTTTGATTTCAAATCTATAATATTAGATTCTGCTAAATACTATTATGATGATAATTTTAAGCTTGATTTTTATGATGTAGCTGGACAAGTTTTTGCAAAAAGAGCGGCACTAATTGCTGCTGTTGGAATGCATAATATTATATTTGATGGAAGTCCAGGTTGTGGAAAAAGTATGATTGCAAAACGAATGCAATATATTTTGCCACCTATTAGTTTTGAGGAGATGTGTGAATGTGTAAAAATAAACGCACTAAATAATAAAGATTCTATTTATTCTCCAATTCGTCCATTTAGAAATCCTCATCAAAGTAGCTCAAAAGCTTCAATTTTAGGCTCAATTATACAAAATGAAGCAAGACCAGGTGAAATTAGTTTAAGTCATAATGGAATCTTATTTTTTGATGAGTTGCCAAATTTTCATAAAAGTATTTTAGAATCTTTGCGAGAACCACTAGAAAACAATGAATTAAGCATTTCAAGAGTAAATTTAAAATTCACATATCCATCATCAATATTATTTATTGGTGCAATGAATCCTTGTCCTTGTGGGAATTTGTATAGTTTGACAAAAGAATGTAGATGTAAAGAGAGTGAAATTAAAAGTTATAGAAATAAACTATCAGAGCCATTTTTGGATAGGATTGATTTATTTGTAAAAATGGAAGAAACAAAAAGCAATGAGAGAATCTATTCCAAAGATTTATTTAATATTGTGCTTAGTGCATTTAAGATACAAAAAGAAAGAGGGCAGACAAGGCTAAATGGAAAGCTAAATGATGATGAGATTGAAAAATTTTGTATTTTGGATGACAATGCATTGGATTTGTTAAATCAAGCGATTAATAGATTTGGATTAAGCCATCGTGGAAGGGTAAAGGTGATAAAATTAAGTAGAAGCATTGCCGATATTGATAAAAGTGAAACAATAAAACGAAATCATCTACTTGAAGCATTATCTTTTAGGGCTTTATAGCTTATCATTTTTGAAAAAATTAAGTAAAATAATATAACTAAAAAAAGGAATCTGTATAATGGAATTTGAAGTAAAGTCGCCGATACTTGGGTTTGAAAATGTCAGCAGAATGAAGTTAGAAAAAATTGATGATATTTTTATGAGATTAGATAATGTAAGTGGTGACTTGCCATCATTTACTCTTGTAAATCCTTTTGCATTGAGAGAATATAGCTTTGAAATACCAACTGCAATACAAGTATTATTAGATATTGATGAGCAAAAATCAAAAAATATTTTGATTGCAAATATTATGGTTGTATATAAAGAAATCAAAGATTCAACGATTAATTTTATCGCTCCTCTTATATTTAATTTTGATAATCAAACTATGGCACAAGTTGTTTTAGATATCATGAAATATCCAGAATATAATATATCTGAACCAATATCAAAATTTTTAAAAGAAAAATAATGCAAACAATATCAATTATTGGTTATGGTAAAATGGCAAAAGCTATAGCCTGTGGTCTTAATGGTAAGTTTGCCTTAGAGATAATTGGTAGAGACAAAGAAAAAATACAAAATTTCATACAAGAAAATAATTTATTAAATACAACTTCACTTCATACTGAAAAAATAATAGATATCAAAGATAAGATTCTAATTTTAGCAATCAAGCCTTATGCGCTAGAATATTTTAAATATGAAAATCAAAGCATAGCAGTTTTTAATATTATGGCAGGTATTAGCATATCAAAACTACAGAGTATATTAGATTCTAAGTCGTATTGTAGAGTTATGCCAAATGTAGCGTCATTGATTGGCTCTGGTTTAAGTGTGCTTTATAGTGATGATATAAAGATTAAAAAACTAGCAAGTGATATTTTTGATACATTAGGAAGCAGTATTTTTGTTGATAAAGAAGAACAAATCGATAGTGCTGGTGCAATTTCAGGCTGTGGTCCAGCATATCTTGGCTTAGTAGCTGAAGCATTAATTGATGCAGGTATAAAAGAGGGGCTAAATCTTGACATATCTACTAAGTTAGTAAATGGATTGTTTGATGGATTTTCAAAATTACTTCAAGTAAAATCACCAAATTCAATTAGACTTGATACAACAAGTCCAGGCGGAACTACTATTGATGGTATTGTAGAATTAGAAAATAGTGCTACTAGAGCCGCTTTTATAAATGCAGTCCATGCAGCACATAAAAAAGCCAAAACTTTATCTTGAATGCTAGCTATCATAGGTTCGACTGCAAGCGGTAAAAGTGCCCTTGCATTTTACCTAGCATCTAAATATAAACTTGATATCTTTTCAATAGATTCTCTTAGTATTTATAAGTAT
Organism: Helicobacter sp. MIT 99-5507; assembly: GCF_003364295.1. Classification (NCBI taxonomy): domain Bacteria; kingdom Pseudomonadati; phylum Campylobacterota; class Epsilonproteobacteria; order Campylobacterales; family Helicobacteraceae; genus Helicobacter; species Helicobacter sp. MIT 99-5507. The sequence continues at coordinate 182,622 of NZ_NXLO01000002.1, read as the reverse complement.
ATTGATATTGCTTCTGCAAAACCAAGCAAGGCTGAATTAAGCCAAATTAAGCATTATGGTATTGATGTGCTAAATCCAGATGAAAAATGTAATGCAAAATTATTTTTTGACTTGCTAAATAGCTTGTCTCAAAAAAGGTTAATTATCGTAGGAGGCAGTAGCTTTTATTTAAAATCAATAATAGATGGATTATCAAAGATTCCACAACAAAATAAAGAAATTAGCAAATATGTAGAATCTTTAAATAAATACGAAGCCTATCAATTATTGACAAAAATTGATGAAACTTACACATCAAAGATTCATAAAAATGACACATATAGGATAGCAAAGGGTTTAGAGATTTATCTTCTTACGGGTAAAAGCCCAAGTGTATTTTTTATGGAAAATAAAAAAGAAAAACTAAATATAGAAATAAAGATTTTTGAATTGATAAAACCAAAAGAAATTTTGATAAAAGATATAGAATCTAGAACTAAAGCTATGTATGAAAATGGATTGATAGATGAGGTGCAGAATCTTATTTCATCTTATCCAAGCTCACAAACGCTAAAAGCAATCGGTATAAAAGAAATCATCTCTTTTTTGGATTCTAAGATTACAAAAGAGCAAAGCAAAGAACTTATCATAAAAAACACAATACAACTAGCAAAGCGACAAAGGACTTTTAATAGGACACAATTTTGCGATATTTTTCGCGGTGATTTTGTAGAAGTAAAAAAAGCAATAGAAGAATCTCTGGATAAAAATATATAGAGCTACTAAGGCTAATAAGGATTAATCACAAAGTCTTAATATTTGGGCATTTATTTTCAAGGATAAATTAAATTAATATTGTTTTAATTTTTTAAGTGCAATTTTGCGCTTAAATCTTAAGAGCTTTTTTTGTATATTTGAGTAGATATAAAAAAGCGTATTACCTCTGTATATTCGCATTTCATTAAGAAGTGTGCAGTATAAATCATAAGAGAAAATCTTACATAAAAATTGCTTATCCAAAGATTGCGTAATAGAAAGATTAGAGATTTTATGCAAGATGAGTTTGTGATATTTTATGCTTTGTTCAAACTTTGATTTGTCAGTGCGTTGGGTTATAGAGTGGGGATTTTGTGTGTAATAATAAAGCGCAGAGCTTAGTGTTTGCACATTTTTAGCTTGACACAAAAGTGCAAGAAACGCAAAAGTATCTTCTGCCATTAGCACTTTATCTTGTAAGTCCATACTTTTTAGGGCATCAAGATAGGTGGACTTTTTGTAAGCTTTATTACAAAGATTCCAATAACATTTTTTCTGTGAAAATAGATAGAGCCAAAACTGCTTAGCGGTGAAATAGCTATCTTGCGTAAAAAGTGTGTCTTTATAAAAAGTTTTATTTTCTTGCTTAAAGAAATTAAAGCCTATAATATCAGGAGTTTGAAAATCTCTTGAAGAATCCAAAGCATTAGATAAACTCTCACAAGCATTTAAATCCAAATAATCATCACAATCTAAAAACAAAAGATATTCACCATTTGATTGTAGTGCGCCGCTGTTACGAGAGAGAAAAGGTCCAAGATTTTTTGGATTATGAAAGAGTTTTACAAAAGGATAAGTAGAGGCATATTGTTGTGCGATTGCTATATCAGCTTGCACCCCCCCCCCATATTCATTATCATTAATAATGATAACTTCAATATCTTGAAAACTTTGATTGACGCAAGAATCTAGTGCTATTTTTATGTGATGCTCTGCTTTATACATTGGCACAATGATTGAAAACTTGGGCATAACAATTCCTAAAAAAATAAATGTTATTGAAATATATTTGATTAAATATTATCTAAATATACTTCATAACACTCGATAAAGTAGCCTAAAGATATTTTGCATTCTTTATCTTTGAAGTATTAAAGAATCTATAGCTTATTAAAATAAGCAAGATTCTAGATAAAAATATTATTTATCCTATTTTAAATGGATTATCTACTACATTTTTAGTATCAATGATATATGGAATTAGTGCCATATGTCTTGCTCTTTTTATCGCTACTTCAACTCTTTCTTGCCATTTTTTTGTATTTCCTGTTAGTCTTCTTGGCATAATTTTATATCTCTCTGATAGAGAATATTTAAGCATTTCTATATCTTTATAATCGATAAATTCTAGTTTTGCTTCTGTGTATCTGCAGTATCTTTTTGAATATCTTTTTTTCTCATTCATATTATTTTCCTTTTAAAATGGTATTTCATCTTCATTTATATCAACTTGTATATTTCTTCCGTTTTCCATAGTATTTTGGCTTTGATAATCTTGCATAGAATTATTTGCATCATAGCTTGATGTATCGGCACTTTGTGCTTTACCTAGCATTTGCATATTTTCTGCTACTATACTATGTTTGCTTCGTTTGGCACCAGTTGCGTCATTCCATGTTTCTAGGGTAAGCCTTCCTTCTATTAGAATTTGTGAGCCTTTTTTTAGGTATTGATTTGCAACTTCTGCTGTTCTTCCAAATAGCTTTACATCTACAAAACAAGTTTCATCTGCCATCGTTCCATCTTGTTTTTTAAACTTTCTATTTGAAGCAAGCCCTATTGTAGCTGCAGCACTTCCACTAGGCAAATATTTTAATTCTACATCTCTAGTGAGGTTACCAACTATTATGACTTTATTAAACATAGTAATATCTCTTTATGCCTCTGTATTAGAAGATTCTGGTGTAGAATCTTGTGTTTCTTCTTGCACTTTTTGCTCTTCTATTTTGTTATCTTCTATCTTTGCTTCTTGAGGTTTAGTCTTTAATTTTGGCTTTTGTTTTCTTGGGTCTGGCTTGCCATTTGAAATATCAACTAAAGTTTGCCAAGTTTTTTGCTCTCTTTTATTTTTGTAGTTGATAACAATAAATCTTAGTATATCTTCTGTGATTCTATAATTTCTTTCTAATTCAGCAATAAGATTACTATTAGCTTTAAAATAAATCACATAATAATATCCACGTTTATTTTTTTTAATCTCGTAAGCAAGATTCCTCATGCCCATATTTATACAACCATCAATGCTAGCATCATTATTTAGTAGTATATTTTTGAAGAATTCAATTTTTGCATCGATTTCTTCTTGAGTTAGAGTAGGTTTTAAAATAAACATAGTCTCGTAGTATCGCATATTTTCTCCTTATGGATTATGCCTTAAATATATTTATTTAAAGCAAGGAATTAAAATAAAAGCAAGCATTTTATTTAATTATTGCTTGAATTTTTATTAAATTTGGTAGATAGTTTTTATCCTTACCATTGATACTAAAAAGCCGCCAATTATTTAATGTTTTAAATATTTCTAAATATTGAGATTCTCGCAGTCTTGTAGCAAATTGAACATATTTATCTTCTATATTTTTTGGTAAAGCATATCCAAGCACATCTTTTGAATTATATGTACCATTTATCTTAATATGAGAAAAAAATAGAAATAATCTATAAAAATACATATGCATTGTATTTATGATTTCCATATCAGCAATCCCGTGTTCTTCGAGTTTGATTAGAATCTTTATATACTCCCTTCTTGAGAGCATAGCATCGCATAATTCATCTATCGTATTTGTAAAAAGCCCATAGCTTAGCGTGTCAATATCAGATTTTGTTATCTCTCTATCAAAAACACTAAATTTTTGCAATTCATTGACGCAGATTCCAAGTTCTTGATTTTGTAGTTCATATAAATATGCTAAATTTATTTGATTGATATTTATTTTAAATAATTTTGCAGAATCTTGCAGGATTTCCAGCGCCTCTTTTGTATTTGGTTTGAAGAATCTAGTATTTATAAAATTATTATTATTAAAATACAAGGCTATTGCTTTTGAATCTTTTGCATAGCTTTGTGAGCCATTATTATAAAACTCTATTATTAAATAATTTTGTGGATTATTTTTTAAAATATCTAACAATTCTTTGAAATCATTATTTTTACCTTTTTTTATTTTTGTAGAATCTATTTTTATACAAACAAGGCTAGAAGTTGCAAATAGCGATTGTTGACTAAATATGTCAATTATTGCATTTTTATTATATTCATCAAAATAAAACAAAAATACATCTATATCACCATTTTTTATTATCAAATTTTTGATTTTTTTCCCATAATAATCGATTAAAAAATCACATTCTCCATATAAAAAGCTAGCTTTTGGGATGCTAGATTTTAAGAGATTATCTAAATCTTTTTTATACATTAGCTTCTATAATCTGAATTTATCTCTACATATTTATAGCCAAGATCACAGCCATACGCGATAAATTTACCATTTCCTACACCCAAATCACAAGTAATCTTAAAATCTTGCATTTGCATAATTTTTGCAGTTTTCTCTTCACTCTCAAAATATATTTTTTGACAATCATATACAATAACATCACCAATATATATTTTTAGTGTATTTGGATCTGCATAGATTCCACATGAACCAATAGTAGAAGCTATTCTCCCCCAATTTGGGTCGCCACCAAAAAGAGCAGTTTTTACTAATAATGAATTTGATAGTGCTTTTGCACAAATCATTGCTTCATTATCATTTTTTGCACCTATTACCTCAAATGCTACGACTTTAGAGCTACCCTCGCCATCTTTTAGTATATCAAGTGAGAGTTTTTTCATCACTAAATCTAATGCCATCTTGAAAGCCTCTTTGTTATAGGCATTTGATTTTTTATTTGTCATCAAAAATACACTATCATTTGTGCTTGTATCCCCATCTACACTAATTGCATTAAAAGTATTTTTAGCACAATCATTTAGCAATTCTTTCATATCATCTTTTGGTATATTTGCATCTGTTGTAATAAAACATAGCATTGTTGCCATAGCAGGATTTATCATTCCCGCACCTTTTGCCATTGCACCAATCTTAAAGCTAGAATCTTTTAAATCTACTCTAAATGCGACTTCTTTACTAAATCTATCTGTTGTAAGAATTGCATTTGAAGCATTTGTATGATTTTTGGATTCTAGATTAAATAGATTAAAGCCACTTAGGATTTTTTCTTTTGGCAAGTATTGACCAATCACGCCTGTGCTAGAAAAAATAGGATTTTTTATATTTTTAAATTTAGATTCTAGTGCGTTTAATACTTCACCTACATCATCTATGCCTTTATCGCCTGTCATTGCATTTGCATTTTTTGTATTGATTAGGACAAAATTACTTTGTTTGCCTTTTGTGTTTCTTAGATAATACTCTATTGGGGCAGCTTTAAAGATATTATTTGTAAAAATAGATTCTACATCTAGCATTGTATCACTATAAATAAATGCTAAATCAAGTGCATTATTTGCTTTTAATCCACAATGTACGCCATCACAATAGATTCCATCAACTACGCTAATTCCACCACTAAGCGGGATAATATCAAACATATTTTAATTCCTCTGGTTTTTCTTTTTTCATAATAATTCTTTTTGTCTGTCTTATATGGCTTGAATTTCCTATGATAAGCAATTTGCATTCGCTTGTTATGATTGTATCGCCTGTTGGCATTGAGATATATTTGCCATCTTTTTGCTCCATTCCAATCACGGTTGCTTTTGTCACCTCTCTTAAATGAGCTTCTTTTAATTTTTTTAGGACAAGCCAACTATATCTAGGCACTACAACTTCCTCAAGGCTTAGAGAATTTTCTTTTTTACTCATAAAGTGTTCTATGATATTTTCACTACCAGGTTGTATGATAATAGAGCTAATTCTTTGGGCGGTTAGATTTGTAGGTGAGATTATATAATTTGCACCAATTTTATTTAGTCTGCTTATTTCTTCATTGTTATTTGCGATTGATATGATATTGTAAGAATGTCGTTTTAATTCTTTTTCATATAATCTAATAGATACAATAAGTGCTATGTTTTCAGTAATATTTTTAGAAAATATAACAGCACCTTTTGCGGATGATAAGTGAGATTTTAATATCGTATCTATTAAATGTGGATCATTATTTATATAATAAGGATATCTATATTTTATCGCTTCTTTTTCAAAATCTTTATCTGGGTCAATAACTACAAATGGAATCTGTGCCTGTAAGAATTGCTCGGCTAGCTGGATTGAAAATTCATTATGATAAAAAATTACATAGTGATTTTTAAGTCTTGCTATTTTATTAATCATCTTTATTTCCTTGATTATGGATATTAGTTTTCCACCCATAATTACATTTACAACTATCGCAACACAAAATGTAATTGTAGCTGCACCAATTACCATCAAAATTGTTGTAAAAATGATAGTAATTGGACTAAATTGATGTTCTTTTAATGCACCAAAGCCTGTATTTGTAAATGTATATGTAGTTTGAAAAAAAGCTTCAATTAGTGTGTAATCTTCTAATGCTAAATATCCAAGTGTGCCAATAACTAAAAATATTTGGACGACTACAAATGGGAATCTAAAACGAGATAATTCGCTTAAGAGTTCTGGAGTTAAATCAATATCTGGCTTTTTGCTATTATCAAAGTTTAAAAACCATAATAACTTAGACATAGCTTTTAAAAGCCACTAAAATTAAGAACTTTTTTTCATAGTTCTAAGAGTAGAAGCTGCGACTTTTAATTTTACTTTACTTCCATCATCAAGTGTAACTCTAATTGTTCTTAAATTTGGATAAAGTCTATTTTTTGTTTTATTGTTTGCATGGCTTACATTATTACCAACCATAGGCGATTTACCACTAAAAAAACATTTTTTTGCCATTGAATAACCTCTAAAATTTAAAATAAACTTATTATTCTATTGATTTTATTAAAAAACTAGCTTAAATATTTTAAAGCTAGTATTTTTTATTCTTTTATTCTTTTATGTATTTCTGTAACAATATCAAATCCATTATTTAATGCATGAGCGATAGAACCACCAGATTTAAACAATAAATCTCCAGATACAAATACATTTTTTATAGAACTCTCGCAAGAGCTACTAACTATTGGCACACCAGCAGAATCTAGCTCCAATCCACATTTTTTCAAGAAATCAATAGGTGCAACTCCACCGATTGCATAGATTATTTTATCAAATACTTCAGTACTCCCATCTGTAAAATTGACTTTTGGCTTTCCATCTTGAACTTCAAGATTTGTGATATCAATGCCTAGCTTTGTTTTTAGCTTGCCTTCATCGATACTTTTATATAGTAAATCTTTGTTTGTATCATTGATTCTGCCAAATTCATTTCGTCTATAATTTAGCGTTGTATCATTGCTTTGGGCTAAAAAATATGCATATTCAACAGCAGAATTTCCACCACCAACAACAAGCACTTTGTCATTATCATTTATAGAATTTGCATTGAAAAAAACTTTGTTTCTAATATCAAGCGGAATAGGATATGATGGCTTATTTGGGACGCCCATTTTACCAATAGATATTACAATAAATCTTGCTGTTAATTCATCGCCATTTGTAGTGCGTAAAACAAAAATATCACCTTCTTGTTTTATGCTATCAACTTCTATTTTGAATCTTGCATCAATATTGTTTTTTGATAACATCTCATCAAATAAATCAAGAGTGCTTTCTTTTGTTCCATCCATAAAACGTATATTTCCACCTAAATCTACTTTTACACCTTTATAATCTTTATCAACTCTTTTTTTATCTTTATAAAATTTTCTAATTGTAGTTGAATGATTTTCACCTTTTTCAAGCAAAATAACATCATCAATTTTTAAAATCACACTCTCAACAGCAGCTGCAATCCCACCTGGTCCGCCGCCAACTATAGCTATATTGTAAATTTTATTTTCCATTTCTTTCCTTTTTATTGGTATTTTTGTATGCTTCATTTAGTTCATCTACACTATCCATTAGGATTCCTTGTGTAAATTTATTTTCATCATCAAATTGTCCGCTTCTAAGCCCCCAAAGAAATGCGATGAGTCCTAGAAGTCCCATTATAAGTGATACGCCAAGCATAATTGCAATTATTCCATTATCCAATTAAAAACCCTCTATAAAATTTATATCTTTGAAAGTGCATATTCTTTTGCTTTTTTTAGAGATTCTATGATTTTATCTACATATTTTCCACCAGCTGTGGCAAAATCATCTCTTCCGCCTCCGCCGCCACCAATGATTTTAGAGATTTCTTTTATCCATTCATTTGCTTTTAAATTATTTATATTTTTCACGCCACAGCCAATATTTATTTTGCCATCATCATTTGAAATTAAAAATATGGCTACACTATCATTATCTTTTTTTGCTTCATCAATTGCTTTTTTAATATTGATAGATTCTCCTACTTCCGCGACTATTAACTTGGTGTTTTTTATCATTTCAAAATTTAAACTTTTTAGCCCTACACCATCATCAGTCTTATTTTTCAAATCTTTTAATTTATGTATAGAATCTTTTAGTTTATTAATCCCAAGAATAATGTCGTTTTGCTTTAATAACTCTTTTGCATTATTTAAAATCTCTATATTTTCTTTTGTATAATTATATCCAGCAAGCCCACATACTGCCTCAATTCTTCGCACACCACTTGAGATTCCGCTTTCTTTTGTGATATAAAAATTGCCAATATTGGCTGTATTACTAATGTGTATGCCTCCGCATAATTCACAGCTTTCGTCTCCAAAGCTAATAACTCTAACTATATCCCCATATTTTTCACCAAATAATGCCATAGCACCTTTTGCTTTTGCTTCATTAATCGGCAAGAGTTCTATTTTTGTTTCTAAGCCAAGATTTATTATCCTATTTACTTCAAATTCAATTAATTCTAGCTCTTTTTTTGATATTGGTTTTGGATGAGTAATATCAAATCTAAGCCTATTTGATTCTACTAAGCTTCCAGCTTGACTAATATGTAAGCCTAGAATCTTCCTTAGGCTTGCATGTAGTAAATGTGTAGCACTATGATGTTTTGCAATCTCAAATCTATTTTTATCTACTAGAATCTCTATTTCATCATTTATTTTTATTTGAGATTTTATGCTAACTTCACTAATATTTAATCCAAAATATTTTTTTGTATAGATTATTTCACCTATTTTTTTATCATTTTTATATATTTCCCCATTATCACCAATTGGTCCCCCACCTTCTGGATAAAGCGGGGTTTCATCCAAAAATATATATCCATCACCTTCTAATTTATCAACTCTTTTATAATTAATATCAAGTAGGGCTAGAATCTTGCATTTTGCTTTGTTTGTGTCATATCCTATGAATTTATTTTCGCCAAATTCCTCTAGTATGCTAGCAAAATCACCATTTTTAATTTCATCGCCACTTCCTTTCCATGCGTCTCTTGCACGAGTTTTTTGTTCATTCATGTATTGCTCAAAGGTATTAATATCGATTTGTATATTTTTTTCTCTTAGCATATCTTGTGTTAAATCAAGTGGGAATCCATATGTATCATAAAGTTTAAAAGCTATTTTGCCACTAAAGATGTCTTTTGTTTTTTCTAATTCTTTTTTGAATATTTCCATTCCAGATTCTATTGTTTGAAAAAATCGCTCTTCTTCTGCTTTGCATTGATCTTGAATATAAGTTTTTTTGTCAGCTAGATATGAGTAATGATAAGCTAGATTATCACAAACCATGCCAATGATTTCGTATAAAAACGGCTTTTTTAAACCAAGTAAATATCCGTGTCGCACAGCACGACGCAAGATTCTCCTAAGAACATATCCTCGCCCTTCTTTATCAAAATTTACACCTTGTGCTAAAAGAAAAGCAATACTTCTTGAATGGTCAGCTATGACTCTATGTGAAGCTTTGAATTTGTCATTATATGGTTTATTTGTGATTTCTACACTTTTGTTTATAAGTGGCATAAATAGACTTGTATCAAAATTATTAGTTTTTCCCTCAAGTAATGCAACAATCCGCTCTAATCCCATTCCTGTATCAATACTTGGCTTTGGTAGAGGATGTAGAGTGCCATCTTTATCTCTTTCATATTGCATAAATACAAGATTCCAAATCTCTAAAAATCTATCTCCTTCACCGCCAAAATAGTCTTCTTTTGAGTTAAAATTTTCTTCCCCTTGGTCTATGTATATTTCACTACAAGGACCACAAGGTCCGATATCTCCCATTTGCCAAAAATTATCTTTATCTCCAAATCTTTTAATTTTCTCTTTTGGTAGATATTTTTCCCATATAGCAAATGCTTCATCATCACTTTCATGGACGCTTACATATATTTTTTTAGTATCAAATTTAAGCTCTTTTGTGATAAATTCAAATGCAAAAGAAATCGCATCTTCTTTAAAATAATCACCAAATGAAAAATTTCCAAGCATTTCAAAAAGAGTATGATGCCTTGCTGTATATCCTACATTTTCTAAATCATTATGTTTTCCACCTGCGCGAATGCATAACTGCGAGCTTGTAGCTCTTTTGTTTTTTGGGGCTGGAATCTTGCCTGTAAAAATATCTTTAAATTGCACCATTCCAGCATTTGTAAATAATAAGCTAGGGTCATCAGGAACAAGTGGCATACTACTATAAATCTTATGCCCTTTGTTTTCAAAAAATTTTAAAAATTTGTCTCTTACATCAATCATATCAACTCTTTTTGGCTTTCTTCAAGGAAAGATTTTACAAAAAATGTCCTTAATCTCTAAAATTTATGTTATTAATTATTAATTGCGTTTCATTAAATTTATTTCTAGTAATATTAAACCTTATATCAACATTTTTATTTAACCATTCATTTTTATTATTAAATAAGATTCCATTTCTAATTATTCTATTTTGGCTAAATTTCAATCTTTGGTGTTCTTTGTTTTTACCAAATAAAGTGGAATCTACTATCAAAACATCACTAGCATAAAATTCTATTTTCTCATTTCCAATGCCATATGGCTCATAAGATTCTAAAACTGCTAATAATTCATCATTAATATCGCATAATTTAGTATAAATTTCTTCTTTGTTTTCATTTGCACAATCTATTATGCAATTTTTATCCAATTCTTGCATAAATTTATCTAAATTTTCTAGTGTTAGACTAAGCCCTACAGCTCCACTATGACCACCAAAGCCAAGTAATAAATCTTTGCAATGTTGGATTGAATGTATTAGATTTATCCCACCTCTTGCTCTACCAGAGCCTTTTAAGATTCCATCTTTTAGACTTAGGCAAAATGCACTCATATTGAATTCTTCTGCAAGCTTTGATGCTACGATTCCTAGCACTCCTTCATGCCAATTTTCTCCATAGCTTAAAATAAAGTTTTTATTTTTTTTTGGATTTTTTAGTGCGATTTGCGTGATGTCATTTTGTATATTTTTTCTCTTATTGTTTATCTCTATTAATTGCCTAAATAGCATATCATTCTTTATTAGATTCTGCTCTCTAAAAAAATCTAGTGCGATTTTTGCATCTTCTAATCTACCGACACTATTTAGCGTCGGTGCAATATTAAAGCTAATATTTTGTGTATTTATTTCGCCATAAATATTTTTAAAAGTTTTAAATGCTGCAATGTTTGATTTTTTTATATTTTCAATTCCATGTTTAAACAAGATTCTATTTAGCGACGTTAGTGGCATCATATCAGCTATGATTGCTAAAGATAAAAATGGAGTATAGCTATCAAGCTTGATATTTTTACTAAGTTCATTTTTAATCCCACCACATAGATAAAATGCCACTACTGCCCCGCATATATCTTTTTGTATAAAATTACAATTTTGTTGATTTGGATTTATTATAGCTGCTGCATCTGGAAGTATTTCTTTGCCATTTTCTATTAAAGGTTTGTGATGGTCAGAAATAATTAGAATCTTATTTAAAGATTTGCAAAAATTAGCTACTTCAAATGCACTAATTCCATTATCAACGGTGATATAGACATCTGCATCAAGTTCTTTTACTATATCAATATTTATTCCATATCCATCAATAAAGCGATTTGGAATCTTAAAAATGATATTTTCATATCCCAAATCTTTAAAAAAATTCTCCATTATGCAAATAGAAGTTATACCATCTACATCATAATCCCCAACAACAGCGATTTTTTTATTTTGCAAGATAGAATCTTTTATAATTTTACTTGCTTCTTTCACTCCAAAAAGAGTATCAAAATATGGTATTTGATTTATCTTTTTAAAAGTATTTAAATTTCTACTTTCTAAAATATCAGTAACTTGTTTTAAAACGCTCATCTTTACTATTTTTATATTGTTTTGCTTGTTTTATAAATTCTAATATTATAGGATTTGGATTCTGTAATTTTGAAGTAAATTCTGGGTGGAATTGCACTCCAACAAACCATACATGATCTTTTAGCTCTATTGTTTCAATTAGCCCATTTGATTGACCGCTAATAATTATCCCATTTTCTTCTAGAATCTCTTTATATTTTATATTTGCTTCGTATCTGTGGCGATGTCGTTCATAAATTGTAGATTTGTTATATGCTGCATGGATTTTTGTATTTGGCTTTAAATCGCAAGGATATTCTCCAAGCCGCATTGTTCCGCCCATAGGTGAAGTATGTGTCCTAAACTGCTTTTTACCTTGAAAATCGATAAAATCTTCTATTAGATAAATAACTGGCTCTTTTGTGTTTTTGTCAAATTCTACACTTTGTGCATTCTTCATATCTAATACATTTCTGCAAAATTCTATTATTGCAAGTTGCATTCCAAGGCAGATTCCAAGAAATGGAATATTATTAACTCTAGCGTATTTTGTAGCTAAAATCTTACCTTCAATGCCTCTTTCACCAAATCCGCCAGGTATCAAAATAGCATCAATATCGCCTAATTCAACATTGATATTGCTAGAATCAAGCAGTGAGCTATCAATCCATTTTATATTGATCCTTGTATCAGTGTGTGCTCCGCTGTGAGTTAGGGCTTCTGTTAGGGATTTGTAAGATTCTTTTAAATCAAGATATTTGCCTACAAATGCTATTTTCACATCGCTATTTGGAGAGATTATTCGTTTCACTAAAAAATCCCATTCATCCATCTTAGGAGTTATTTGATAAGTGAGGTTAAAATATCGTGATATTGGGCTAAGGATATTTTCTCTCATTAAATTTAGAGGTACTTTATAAATACTATCACTATCTTCTACTACAATCACGCAATCATCATCTACATCGCAACTTAGAGATAATTTTTGTTTTAAATCTCTTGATAGTGGCTTTTCGCATCTTGCAAGGATTATTTGTGGATTTATCCCTATTCTTCTTAACTCTTGGACAGAATGCTGTGTTGGTTTTGTTTTTAGCTCACCTGCTGCTTTTATAAGTGGTATGAGTGTAACATGTATGCTAATTACCATACCATTTCCAAGCTCGTGCTTTAGCTGACGCATTGCCTCTAAGTATGGCATACCCTCTATATCACCAACTGTCCCACCAAGCTCTACAATTAAAAATTCACTTCCAATACCGGCTTCTTTGATCCTACTTTTGATTTCATCAACAATATGCGGGACTATCTGTATAGTTTTTCCAAGATAAAATCCACTTCTTTCTTTTTCAATGACTGATAGATATACCTGTCCTGTTGTAAAATTATGTTTTTTTGAAAGATTCATATCCAAGAATCTTTCATAATGCCCCAAATCCAAATCTGTTTCTGCACCATCATATGTCACAAAAACTTCACCATGTTCTAAGGGGCTCATTGTTCCAGGATCTACATTTATATAAGGATCGATTTTTAGTATTGAGACTTTATGATTTGCATGTTTTATTAATGTGGCAATAGAAGATGAAGATATTCCTTTACCAAGGGAGCTTAAAACTCCCCCTGTAACAAAGATATATTTTGTTTGCATTTATTTTTGTTTTGATTTTTTATACTCTAAGATTATTGCATAAGCTTCATCTTTTAATCTTAATTTTTCCTTTTTCATTCTATCAATTTCAAATTCATCTATATATATAGCACCTTTTTCAGCTTCTGCGATCTTTTCATCAAGCTCATTGTGTTTATCAAAAATCTTTGTAAAGTGAGCATCTGTCATCTTTAGCTCTGTTATTTCTTCCCTATATTCGTGTAACATAGAATCCTCCTTAAAAATTTATGTGAATTATACTTAAGATTATTTTATGAAATATTTAAACTAGAATCTTTCCTTCTATCCTTGAAGTTTCTACATTGCTTGATGTTACTTTTGCTTTTATTATTGAAAATCTTTGGTATTTTTTAGCTAAAAAGCTTTTGTCTAAAAAGATTCTTGCATTTGAGCCAAGAATCTTTGCTTTTATTTCATCTTTTGTTTGTGTGATTATGCAATCTAATATATCACCTACTTTGTAGAATCTAGCAAATTTTCTATCATTAAATTCAAGCTCTAAATTTGCAATATCTTTTTCTAAAAAATTTAATCTAGCACATATTGCCTCTAGATTTTTGCCTATATAATTTATCTTTTTTTGATTGCAATGTAATATTTCTTTTAAGATTCTATGCACGATTAAATCGCTATATCGTCTAATTGGTGATGTAAAATGCGAGTATGAAGAAAAACCTAGTGCAAAATGTCCGCTATTTTTTGGTGAATATTTTGCTTTTGGCAAATAAGTGATGATTATTTTATCTACAATCTCACTTAAATCTTGTTTTTTTGCGATATTTTGCAATGCGTAGATATTATCTCTTAGGCTTAATTTTTTATTAAACTTAATATTTCCTTCTTTGTCTAAAAATGATAAATCACTAAATAATGATTTTAGGTTGATTTCATCTATTTCATCGTGGATTCTATAGATTCCACAATATTGTTCTAGCATTTTTGCACTCTCTTTATTTGCAAGTAACATACATTCTTCTACTAAATGATTAGAATCTAACTCGCATTTTTGGGTGATATTTTTGATCTCAAAATTAGAATCTAGCTCTAGTTTTATTTCTTTATTTGCAAAATCAAGTCCATTTTTTAGACGATTTTTGCGAATCTTTGAAGTGATAGAAAAAAGCTTAGAAAAAAGATTGTTTTTATCTTTTAATATGTTGTTAAATTCATCATAAGTGTAATTTTTTGATACTTTTATTATACCTTCAAATAGCTCACTTTGTGATACTTGCATAGTTTTTTTGTTGATTTTTAATTTCCAAATAAAGCTTAAGCGATTTTGTCCTTCTTTTAGCGAACATAAATCATTGCTAAGTATATCTGGCAGCATTGGTATTACTTTGTTTGGAAAATACATGCTAAATCCTCTATTGAAAGCTTCTTTATCGATCGTAGAATCTGGTGGGACATAATAGCTTACATCAGCTATTGCCACATAAAGATAAGTGCCATCAAAATACAAAGCATCATCAAAATCTTTTGCATCATCTGGATCAATGCTGATAAATGGCAAATGAGTTAAATCAATCCTATCTGGATAATAGCTAGAATCTAAATTTGATTTAAAACTATTGCAAAAAGATAGAGTTTCATTGCTAAAAGATTCTACTTTGTTGTGCATCAAAAGCACGATTAAAAGATCATTTTTGGCTTCATCTAACATGCCTAAGACATTTAGTATTTTTAGATTTGTCAAATCAATTTCAAATAGGCAATTTAGCGGAAGTGCATTTAGTGATTTTTGTGATACTTTTATAGGAATTATTTCACCATTTTTTAGATTGCATATTTTTAGATTGTTATTAATTTTTTTTAAAATTCCAATACCTTTTGTATTTTCTCTTTTTAGAATCTTAATTATTGTCGCTTTTGGTCTTTTGTCCTTATTTGATTTTTTTCTTGCAAGGACTAAATCATTATTACAAAGATGGGTTTTACCTAGAATCTTATAGTCTTTTTTACTTTCTTTTAATGGCTTTAAAAAATATAAATTTTTATTTTCTATTGCATCGATGTAGCCTATGATAAATTTATCTTTTAGTTTGAATGATTTTTTTGTGTATTCTATTGCATTCATAGAATCTAAGTCTTTAAAAATTTGAATTTTATTTTTTGGTATTTCACTTATTCCAAATATAAGATTTAATAAAAATTTATCCATTTTTATAGCAGCTTTTTTAAAAGTTAAATATCTATGATTTATATCAAATTATTTAAAAAATCTTTTATAAGTGGAATAAAATTTAAAATAAACTATAATCCACGCACATTTACAATATCAATATTAAGGAATATAAAATGGCTTTAATGGTTTATTATGATAAAGATTGCGATTTAAATCTAATCAAAAGTAAAAAAGTTGCAGTTATTGGCTTTGGTTCTCAAGGACATGCACATGCAGAAAATTTACGAGATTCTGGAGTTAGCGTTGTAATTGGTCTTGCAAATAATTCTAAATCAAGGGCAAAAGCAGAGGCTAAAAATTTTAAAGTGCTAAGTGTAAGTGAAGCTACAAGAGAGGCAGATGTCATTATGATTTTAATTCCTGATGAACTTCAAGCAGATGTATTTAATGATGAAATTCTACCAAATTTAGCTCCTAGCAAGACTATTGCATTTGGACATGGATTTAATGTGCATTTTGGGCAAATTGATTTTCCAAAAGATGTAAATATAATTATGGTAGCACCAAAAGCTCCTGGGCACACTGTTAGAAGTGAATTTATAAAAGGTGGTGGAATCCCAGATTTGATTGCTGTTGCAAATGACTATGATGGAAATTCAAAACAATTAGCATTAAGCTATGCAAGTGCTATTGGTGGCGGTAAAAGTGGTATTATTGAGACAACTTTCAAAGATGAAACTGAAACAGATCTATTTGGCGAGCAAGCAGTGCTTTGCGGTGGTGTTACAAGCCTTGTAAAAGCGGGATTTGAAACACTTGTAGAGGCTGGTTATCCTGAAGAGATGGCGTATTTTGAGTGCTTGCATGAGTTAAAACTCATCGTTGATTTGATTTATGAGGGTGGGCTTGCAAATATGAGATATTCTATTTCAAATACTGCAGAATATGGTGATATGGTAAGCGGTCCTAGAGTGATAAATGCAGAATCTAAAAAGGCTATGAAAGAGATTTTGCGCGATATTCAAGAAGGACGCTTTGCAAAAGACTTCATTTTAGAAAGAAAAGCAGGTTATGCAAGAATGAATAGTGAGAGAAAAAATCTTTCTTCCCATAAGATAGAAGAAGTAGGTGGAAGACTTAGAGCTATGATGCCTTGGATTGGTGCAAACAAGCTTGTAGATAAAGATAAAAATTAAAAACTATAACAAAGAAGGGAGAGAGTAAGCATATATGCGGTGGATAATCATAGGCATTGTGCTTTTAGCTATGTTTTTTATATTTAAAATTTCAAAAGTTGATTAAAACAGATATTTGGATTCTTATTGCAAATGAGATTTATATAAAATATTTATATATTCTCTTGCACTTTTTTCCCAGCTAAAATTTTTAGCATTTTTTAACCCCATTTCTATTAGTTTTTCTGCAATATTATTTTCTTCAAATTCTATTATTTTCTCATAAAGACTATTTTTTATATCTGGATTGAAATACAAAGCACATTCTTTGCATACTTCTTTGATACTACTAAATGGAGTTGTTATTACAGGTGTGCCAAGTGCCATAGATTCCAATGGTGGCAAACCAAAACCTTCAAATTTTGATGGATAGATTAGAGCTTTTGCGTGTTTTATTAATTTTTTTAATTCCATCTCATTTACATAGCCACTTTGTGTTAAGATTCCTAATTCCATTGCTTTTTGTGATAAGAATCTAAAATATGGTGAAAAATATCGTATTTCGCCTACAAAAATAATCTTTCTATTTAGTCTAATAAAAGTTTCTAATAAATTATCCAAACCTTTTCTAGGATCATATCCACCCACATAAATATAATAATCACCTCTATTTTTACTTGGTATTTCTATCTTATCTATTCCATGAGGTAATACATGTATTTCTTTAGTAACTTTGAAGTGTTTTTGTATTTGTGTTTTTGAATACAAGCTTGGAGTGAGTATTATTTTTGCTAGTTTTATTTGCTTTTTTATATTTTGTTTATATTTAAAAGTTCGCAATGGATTTTTATCTAGTATTAGTGGCAAAACATCGTGTATCATTAAAACATTATTACTGAAATTTGGCAAGATTCCGCCATTTTGATGATAATGTAAATAATCACAAGATTCTAATGATTTATTCCACCCCCCCCCATTTAAGTCTATAAAAGTGTATTTAAACCCTAAATTTAGATTTATTTTTTTATTATTATTTGTAAATAGGATTATTTCTGCATCTTTTATATGTTTTATTAGATTGATTAAGCTTTTTGCTATGCCTGTATGCGGAGATGTAAGGGCATTTGCTTCAAATGCTATTTTCATTTTGTGCCTTCATTAAGTAAATTTTTTGCATTGTTTGCTATTTCTTTATCTGTTGCTATATCAAAATATTTAAATTGCATGCCACTTTGGCGAATCCCTTTTAAAATATCCCCGCTATTTCTATATTTCAAATCTAGCTCTGCAATCTCAAAGCCATTATTTGTTTTTATAAAATCATTCAACCTTGCTCTTTTTGCTTCATTTGTATATAAAAAGCAGAATCCTTTTGCTCCATTTCTGCTTACCCTGCCTCTTAGTTGGTGTAATGTAGCAAATCCAAGTCTCTCCGCCCCAACAATAATAATTGTTGATAATCTAGGAAGAGAGATACCCACTTCAAATAATGTAGTTGCAATCAAAATATCACCATTATCTCTAAAAGAATCAATGATTTCTTCTTTATTTTTATCTTTGCCATGCGTTGAATAAACATTTTTAAAATTTTTTTGCCAAAATGGCAAGCCTTCTTCTATGGATTGATATGCTATTGTATTGCTTTGTTCTACTAATGGATATATTATTGCAATTTGCATATGTTTTTTAATCTCTTCTTTTATATGTGCTATTAATGTACTAAAGTCATCTTTTGTAATAATTTTGCTTGTGATATCTTTTTTGAATGGTAAATCTTTTATAGTGCAAAAATCAACTATATTAGATTCTATTAATGCCATTGTGCGTGGTATTGGTGTAGCAGAAAATTGAATGCTATGCGGTTTTTTGCCATCAATTTCTAGCATTTTTTCTATCGTCATTCTTTGATTTGTCCCAAATCTATGTTGTTCATCGGTCATAAATAGACTAAAAGATGAAATATCCTTATACAAAAGTGAATGTGTTCCTATCAAAAAATCACAATCTACAATCTGATTGTCCTTGATGGCAAGTCCTACACTGATATTTTTTGGTAAGAATTTTATTGCTTCATTATATATTTGACTTGCAAGTATTGTTGTTGGTGCAAGAAGTATAGATTTTTTTGGATAAGCCATCATTACACAAGAGAGGATTACAATAGTCTTTCCACAGCCTACATCACCCATAACAACACATCTAGTAGCAATTTTAGAATCCAGCTTTTTGCTTAGATAATCAATACATTTTTCTTGACCATTTGTAAGAGAAAAAGGAAGAGATTTTATAAAACTTTTATAATCCCCATTTAAAATACTTGTAGCTTCAAAAAAGTATCTTTTTTTGCGTAATTCACTCATATAATAATATATTTCTACAAATTTAATCGCCTCAAGATATTTACCAAAAAGTCCATTATTTTTATTAAATTCATCTAGATAAAATATATCAGATTCTGGGTGAAAAATGCTAAATATTGATTTTTTTATTTCATCATCAAAATTTAGAGTGTTTAAATTTTCTTGTGAGATAATTTCTCTAAAAATATTATTAAGATTTTTTATTCTTGTTGTAGCAAAATTCAAAGTGATTTGATTGATATTTGTAGTAATTCTTGGCTGGACAATGGTATAGATTCCATATTTGTATTCAAATTTTCCAAAAATATACATTTCTTTATTTTGAATAAAAATTTTATTGTGATATGGTTTTGGATTAAATATTATTATCTCTAGATTCTCATCTAAATCTAGCATATATGCTTGGAATTTAAGTGTTTTACCAAATCCTGCTTTAGAATTTATGATTATTTTTACTGCACCTTCATTTGTAGAATATTTATTTAGAGATTTTAGAATTGTTGTATTTGTATATGATTTTGGAGTGTATAAAATGGCTTCAAATAGGTTGTTTATACCTATTTTAGCTAATCTATTCATTTATCAATCACTATGCTAAAGCTCAAATTATTTATTTCTTTATGTGATTTTATATATTTATTAAGTTCATCTAATGTCAAATCTTTTATTTTTTGTATCAATGTTTTGTCATAATCTAGTGGTAAATTACGATAGAAATTTATATATTTTTTGCTAAGTCTGCTACTTAGTGTCTCATCGCTTAATACTCTTGAGCCAAGAATATATGATTTTGCATCATCTAGCTCTTGTTTTGTTACATTCCCTTTTAAAAAGTCCGCAATAGTTTCTTTTATAGCTTTGATTGCTTCATCTTTATTTTCTAATTTTGTTTGTAAATATCCAAAAGTACTTGAACTAACATTATCTATTGAATTATAAAAATATGCCGAATAAGCAAGCCCTCTTTTTACTCTTATTTCTTCCATCATTCTTGAGCCAAATCCGCTTGCACCCATGATAAAGCTCATTATCTGCGCTTTGTGTAATTCATCTTCATAGTTTTTAAAATCAAATGGTGAGCCAAAATAAATATATGCTTGTTTTGTTGGTTTTGTATCTATTATTTCTTTAGAATCTGCGTTTGGATAGTATTTTGTGCTAGTATATTTTGTGCCATTTTCTAGAATCTCTAGAATCTTTTTTAGTTGTATTTTTGTTTTTTCTATATCCAAGTCACCGCCTATAAGTATTACTGCATTATTTAACAATAATTTATCGCTTAAAAATTCCTCTACATCACTTAAATTTATTTTTTCTATATCATCTATAGTGCCTATTTTTGTTTTAGCAAGCGGTGTTCCTTTGAATAAAATAGATTTTAGATTTTTTTGTGCGATATAATCAAAATCATTTTCTTTAGATAATAAATATCCGCTTAATATCAATTTTGTTTGTTCTAGCGCTTCATTGGTTAGATTTGGATTTGCTATAAGTTCGCCTAATAATTCAATAGCCTTATCTTGTTCTTCTTTCAAAAATTCAATGCTAAGAGATATATTTTCATAGCTATTATTTACATTTAAATTTATTGCTCTTTTTTCTAATTCTTGTGCAAAGCCGTATTCTCCTCTTTTTTTACTACCTCTATCTAACATCGTTGCACTAAATGAGGATAATCCAGTCTTTTTTTCATTTAAACTTCCAGCTCCATTAAATATAATCTCAATAAATCCTATAGGTAAAATATTTGATATTTCTTGAATAATTGGAATCTTGCTATTATTTACTTCCATATAAGTTATTTCATTCATATTATTTCCTTTTGTTAGTCCAATAATTAGTATAAAAATAAATAAAATTCGCAAAAATCGCCCCCTAACACATTTTTAAGATATTATAGGCAGTATCTCTTATGGCAGGTATTTCACCCGCATCTACAATGAGATTTATTAGCTCTTGTGTATTTGCACTATTTTTTGTCCCTGCACTTGATACGACATTTTCTTCCATCATCGTGCTTCCTAGGTCATTTGCTCCAAAATGAAGTGCTAATTGTCCTACAAATTGCCCTTGTGTTACCCAAGAACTTTGAATATTTTTAAAATTATCAAGATAGATTCTACTTGCACTAAGAAGTCTTAAATATCTATTTGATGATGCTTTTTTGATATGTGGAATCTCTCTTTGAAGTGGTGTATTATCTGGTTGAAAACTCCATAAGATAAATGCTCTAAATCCACCGGTTTCATCTTGTAAATCTCTAATCTTATTAAAATGCTCTACTATATCGCTATCATCTTCGATACTTCCAAACATCATTGTTGCTGTTGTTTTCATATCAAGATAGTGAGCTTGTCTATGTATTTCTATCCATTCATCAGAATCTAGTTTTTTTGGTGCAATAACATCTCTTACTCTATCGCTTAATATTTCAGCTCCAGCACCAGGAATCGAGCTAAGCCCAGCTTTTTTTAATGCTTGCAGTGTTTCTTTTATGGATACTTTTGAAAGTTTTGCTATATAATCAATCTCAATAGCACTAAATCCATGTATCGTGATGTTGGGATATTTTTGGTGTATATGTCGGACTAAATCTTCATACCACTCAAGTTTTAGACTTGGATGCACGCCACCTTGGAATAATATCTGCGTCCCACCAATTGCGATTAATTCATCAATCTTAGAATCTATTTCTTCAAAACTAAGTATATAAGCGCTATCTTCATTTATTTTTCGCTTAAAGGCGCAAAACTTGCAATCAACCCAGCATATATTTGTGTAATTTATATTTCTATCAATGATAAATGTAGTAATATTATCGCTATGAAGCTCTTTTTTTATTTCATAGGCTCTTTTGCCTAATTCTTTTAGTGGTGTTGTTTTTATCTCTTGCAATATTTCATCATTATTAACTCTTTTCATAAATATTCCTTGTTATAGCTAGAATCTTGTTCCCATTGTAAATTCAAAGCTAGATGTATTATCACCTTCTTTTGGATTGATGGCAAATGGAAATACAAATACAAGAGGACCTATTGGCGATACCCACTCAAGTGCCAATCCCCATGACATTCTATCTATTTCATTAAATTTATCTCTACCAATCATCCCATAATCAAAAAAGGCAGCAATTCTCATATTTATAGCACTTAAAAATCCATAGCTAGCTTCTATTGAGTTTGCAAAAATATATCTTCCACCAATTCTTAAACCATTTGTATCTCTAGGTGTTAGAGAATATGTTTCATATCCTCTAACCGTGCCAATACCGCCCATATAAAATGTATTTGTAATCGGCACACCTTTTATACCTTTATTACCGATTTCACCAAAGATTCCACCAATTTGTGCTTTATATCTAAGGATCAAATCAAAATCAATTAAATTTTGTAGATGATAATATAATCCAGCTTTTCCAAATAATTTTATATATTTTGCATTTCCACCAAGTCCTGCAAATTCTGAGCTAGCCTCTAGTATCGCACCATTTTTTGGGAAATAATAATCATCTGTATTATCAAAATAAAGTCCAGGTGTAATCGAGCTTTTTAAAACACCATTTATTGGAAAATAATTAGCATATAACAATCCACCTTGTGCTTGATCCTCAAAATCACTAATTCTAGTTTTTGAAAGCTCATATACCACATTTGCAGCTAGAGTGTCTGTAAGATTTCTTCCAAAAGATATATTAAATCCAGTTGAAGTTTCTATATAGTCATAATTATTAAAATAACTTTGATAAAGATTAATAGAAGAGCTATATTCTGAATCTAGGATTCTAGGATTTGTAATTCCAATATTAAATAGTTGTGTATATTTACTATAATTGACATAAAATTGTGTGCTTATTCCTGTGCCAAATAGATTTCTTTCTTTTAGTGAGGCATTTACCATTAGCTTATCATAGCTTCCATAGCCAAGTCCAAACATAATTTCGCCTGTTCGCCCTTCTACTACTTCAACTAATAAATTCATAGAAGTTTCATCAACTCTAATCTCTGATATTTGGACTTTATCAAAAAAACCCGTTCTACGAAGAGCATTTTCACTTTTTCTTATATCTGTTATACTATATATATCACCTGGGGCGATAAGTATTTCTCTTCTTATGATTCTATCTGCACTAACGGTATTTCCTGTGACTATAACATTGTTTATATGGACTTTTTTGCCTATATCTACGCTAAAGATGACTTTGACTTCCGCATTTTCTTCATTTTTATCCAAATCTGGCAGGATTCTTGCATATGCATATCCTTGATCCATTATATGTGATCGTAGAATCTCAATGTCATTTCTAACACTTTCTATATTGAAATATTCACCTTCTTTGATTTTTATTAATTCTTCTAGTGTGGTAATAGGAAAAATATCATCAGTATCGTCATTTTTTCTAATTTCAACACCATTTACTTTATATCTTTTTCCTTCTATTACTTTATATATAAGAGTTGCATCATAATTTAAAAAGTTTGCATTTACTAGGGGATTTGAAATGACTGCGTCAAGATATCCTTTTCTCATATAAACATCTTGGATTCTAAGATTGTCAAATTCTAATTCTTTTAGTTTTAACTCACCATTACTCCACCAAGGAAGCCAGCCTAGCCAACTATGCCTTTCTCTATTTGCACTAAGGGATTCTATTTCATCTTTAGGGAGCGTAGCGCCTTCATAATATGACTTTCTAATGATGATATTTTCACCTTTATTTACATTAAATATAAGACTTATAGAATCTTCGATTTTTATATTATCGACTTCTACTACAGAGCCATATATACCTTTGTCTTCTAGTGTTTTAGTTATGATTTCTTTTGCATATTGTTCTTTGTATATATCATAAGTATCGCCTCTTTTAATATTGATTAATTTTTCAATCTCTGTTGTTTCTTTTTCGTTGCCATAGCCTTTTATTTCTATATTATTAATGGTTGGTTTTTCTTTGAAGTAGAAGTTTAGATTTCCATTGTTGTCATCAAAAGTTACATATATATCATCAAAATAATCTTGTTTATAAAATGCAATGATTGCTTGATTGACTTTTTCTTTATCTAATTCATCGCCAACTTTAATATTAGCAATCTCATTTGCTATTAAATATGACATCCTAATTAAGCCATTGTATGTTATTGACTTTATCTCACTTGCAAATACAATAGAATTTAATAAGCAAATTAGAGTGATAATTCTCATTTAAGTTTTATTTCCTTGAGATGCTAGCATTTATGATATCTAGCTATAAAAATATTGAAAAAAATAATTATAATTTTTAAAAGCTATAATTCTACTACATAATATTTAAGGAATAATTTAAAAGGATTAAAAATGAAAGCAGGAATCATAGGACTTGGTCTTATGGGCGGAAGCTTGGGATTGGCTCTAAAAGAAAGCTCATTATTTAGTCTTATTGTAGGTGATGATTCAAATCCTGTGCATAGAAGACAGGCTATTTATCTTGGACTTGTAGATGAATGCCTTGATTTTAAAGGGATTTTAGATTGTGATGTGATTTTTTTATGCACTCCTGTAGATTCTATTGTAGAGATTATAAAGAATATTAAAAATCTAAGAGATGATCAATTAGTGATTGATTTTGGTGGAGTTAAAAAAGAGATTGTAAAATCTATCCCACAATCATTAAGAAATAATTTTGTTAGTTTGCACCCGATGTGTGGCACAGAAAATTTTGGACCAAAAGCAGCTTTTAAGGACTTATATAAAAATCAAATTATGATTTTTGTAGATATTGCAAAAAGCGGACAATATCAGCTAAATTTAGCTAGAGAAATTTGTATGAAACTTGGTATGAATATAATCAAAATGGATAGCAAAGACCACGATAGACATACAGCATTTATTAGCCACATGCCACATATTTTAAGCTATGCTTTAGCAAATGCAGTTTTAAAGCAAGAGAATCCTCAAGATATTGTAGCTATTGCTGGCGGTGGCTTTAAAGGAATGAGTAGGATTAGTAAAAGTAGCGGAGTGATGTGGTCTGCAATAGCAAAGCAAAATAAAGATAATCTATTAGAATCTATTGATACGATATTAGATGAACTTTGTTATGCAAAAAAATTGATTGAGAATAATCAATTTGATGAATTGAAAGATTGGATGATTAGTGCTAATAAATTAAGAGAGATTCTCTAAAATGCGGAGGTTTTTCTATAATCTGAATGGAATACTTAGATATTTAGCACCAAAAATCTTATTTGATAAACATAAATATTTAGATAAGGTAGAGCAAAGAAGCGATTATAAATACATCATTGATAGAGTGAATTATTACAATAAATTGGATTCTAAAATTGATATGCAAGTAGAGTGGGGTTGTAATAAGAAAATTGCAATTAAAGATTATAAAATACCAAAAAAGCTAATCAATTACTTTTATGATAGTTATGAATATTTGGTATATTTTCCTAAAGATTTAGAATTTATTTTAGAGAGTGGAGATGTAAATTATGATCTTTCATATCCTGCACTTACAAAATCTCGTCCTATAGATTCCAATAATAAAAATAACATACTTTTAAACCTAGATAAAATAAGGCATTTTAGCTTTATAGAAGATAAGATCCCATTTTATAAAAAAGATGATATTTTGTATTTTCGAGGGGGCGTATATCAAGAACATCGTATTAGGTTTTTAAATAAATATTTTCATGATGATAGATGTGATTTAGGACATGTAGGAAGCATTGGAGAATCTAATAAAGATTTTATCAAGCCAAAATCAAGCAAGAAAGAACATTTAAAACATAAATTTATTTTATCATTAGAAGGAAATGATGTAGCAAGCAATCTAAAATGGATTATGAATAGCAATTCTATCGCGGTGATGCCAAAACCAAAATTTGAGACTTGGTTTATGGAGGGGAGATTAAAAGGAGATTATCATTATATTGAGATTGATGATGATTATAATAATGTATTTGAAAAAATTGATTATTATAAAAACAACCCAGAATTAGCAGAAAAAATCATCAATAATGCAAATTCTTATTGTAAAGAATTTATGGATAAAAAGAGAGAAATTATAATATCACTTTTAGTTTTAGAGAAATATTTTAAATTTACTAATTAAGGGTTATTTATGATTTTTCTTATAGCATTTATTGGGGCTATTACACCGGGACCCGATATTTTACTCATACTTCAAACTACGCTTAGATTCGGGATAAAAAAAGCACTAATTACATTGTTTGGTATTGCAAGTGGATGGATTTTTTATCTAGCAATT
This sequence comes from Helicobacter sp. MIT 99-5507, assembly GCF_003364295.1. Lineage (NCBI taxonomy): Bacteria > Pseudomonadati > Campylobacterota > Epsilonproteobacteria > Campylobacterales > Helicobacteraceae > Helicobacter > Helicobacter sp. MIT 99-5507. The sequence continues at coordinate 155,901 of NZ_NXLO01000002.1, read as the reverse complement.
TTATATTTTGGTTTTGTAAATTTTTTTACAAGCAATTTTGCTCAAATTGTGTTAAGTATATTTGGGGTTATTTATCTTTTGTATCTTAGTTTTTTACTATATAAAAATGATAACAATTTAGATTTCAAAGATTCTAAAATAGTTGGTGGATATAAAAGAGGTTTATTTATAAATCTCTCAAATCCAAAGGCAATTTTATTTTTTAGTATTATTGTTGCTCCATATATGGATAAAAATATGCTATTTAATCTAACACTTTTATTTTTAGGATTGTTTAGTTCATTTTTATTAGTAATTTTTATTGCTTTGTATTTTAGGGGATTTATAACAAACAAATTATTTAATATAATAGATAAAATTTGTGCATTTATTTTTCTTATATTTGTTGTAATTTTACTTATTAGACTTTTTAGGGATTTATTATGAATATATTAATTACAGGCGGAGGCACAGGCGGACATTTAAGCATTGCTAAGGCACTTGCCATCTCTTGTAAAAATCGTGGGTTTAATATCTATTATATTGGTTCTACTAGCGGTCAAGATAGATTGTGGTTTGAAGATAGTGATATTTTTAAAAATTGTTATTTTTTAGAATCTAGTGGAGTTGTAAATAAGAGAGGCTTTGCGAAATTGAAATCACTTTATTTGCAAGTAAAAGCGATATTTTCAAGTATAACAATTCTAAAAAAATATAAAATTGATGCAGTTATTAGTGTAGGGGGCTTTAGTGCTGGAGGAGCTAGTTTTGCTAGTGTTATAAGCAGAATCCCACTTTTTATTCACGAGCAAAATTCTGTGCTTGGCACATTAAATAAGATCTTATCTCCATTTGCAAAAGCAAAATTTTGCAGTTTTGGCTTGGAGGGTTTTATAAAGACTTCATATCCTATTAATAATGATTTTTTCAAATTTGCAAGAGATAGGCAAAATTTAAATACAATTATTTTTATTGGTGGCTCACAAGGGGCAAGTGCTATTAATGCATTTGCATTAAGTATCGCTAGTGATTTAATAGATAGGAATATAAATATCATTCATCAATGCGGAAAGCTAGAATTTAAACATCTTTTTGATGAATATAAAAATATTGGATTTGATGAGATCAAAAAAAATGATGAAGGTGTGAAATTTATCTCTAAAAATGGTGCTACAATAACCCTATTTAGCTTCACTAAAGAATTGATTAAATATATACAAAAAGCAGATTTTTGTATATCTAGAAGTGGAGCTAGTAGCCTTTGGGAATTGTGTGCAAATAGACTTCCTAGCCTTTTTATACCATATCCTTATGCTGCAAAAAACCATCAATATTTTAATGCTCTATTTTTAGGCGATTTATGTAAAATCACTTTACAAGATAAATTAAATAAAGATGATTTTTTTAACTATATAGATAATTTGAATCTATATGAATCTAGCAAGAATCTAAAAAGCATAATTTCGCCAAATGGCGTAGATGAGATAATTGATGTAATTATTTCAAAGATTAATAAAAAAATTTAATAAAATACAAAAATCCCTGTATTGTTAATGCATTAATTAAATCAATAAAAAATGCTCCAACCAAAGGCACAACGATAAATGCCAAATGGCTTGGACCATAATGATTTGTGATTGTTTGTATATTTACCATAGCAGTTGGCATTGCCCCAAGACCAAATCCACAATGTCCTGCAGACAATACCGCTGCATCATAGTTCTTGCCCATAATCTTAAATGTAATAAACATCGCAAATAATATCATCAAACCAACTTGTGCTATTAGAATCACCAAAATTGGCACAGCAAGGGCTACTAATTGTGATAGATTGATAGTCATTAATGCAAGAGCTAAAAACAAAGATAAGCTTACATTTCCAATCACAGAAACCTCTCTATCAAATACTTTATGGACTTTTAGTCCTTGCAAGGTATTTCTAACCAATACTCCAATAAATAAACACCAAACAAATGTAGGTAATGAAAATGCAGTATCTTTTAATGTTCCTGCGATTTGTGTCCCAATAAGTAATGGTATTGCAATAAGTGCTAAAGATTCTATAAATGTATCGCTTGTTATTAGTTTTTGTTTTTTTGGTGTTTCAAATAAGCTTTCATCTTTGTAATCATCATCTTTTATTTCATAATCTTTATTTTCTGCAATATCTGGCTTTAGATTGTTTTTGTTTATCAAATATCTAGCTACAGGTCCGCCAATGATTCCGCCCATAATAAGCCCAAATGTAGCTGAAGCAAGAGCTACTTCTTTTGCAGGAGCAAATAAATATGGCTCTTTAATAAATACATCCGCCCACGCAGCACCGGTGCCATGTCCTCCACTCATTGTAATAGATCCACCAAGCAATCCAAGAAGTGGATTTACACCCATAATTTGTGATAATAAAACACCTATTGCATTTTGTGCAAATAGTAGAATCGTTACACAAAATAGAAATATTACTATGATTTTTCCTTGTTTTTTCAATGAAGCAAAATCAGCACTAAGCCCAATTGAAGCAAAAAAAGCAAGCATTAATGGTTCTTTTATGGATTCATCAAATTTTATTTGCACATTAAATTTTATATTTAGTATAAATAATATAATAGCAGCAATAATCCCACCTACAACAGATTCTGGTATATTGTATTTGTGAAAAAATGCAATCCTTTTTATGATAAATCTACCGATAAGTAGCACAGCAACCATACACACTAAAGTAGCATAAAAATTAAGTTCCATAAATAATTTCCTAACTTAAAATTTATAAAAATAATTATAACTTTATAGAGATTATTTTTGAATTGATTTTAGAGTTTGATATTTTTAGTTATATTAAGTGAGATAATTTTTAATAACAAAAAGTAACAATAAAGATAAATATAAAGTTTTAGATTCTAGCTTAAGCTAGAATCTTTAAGAAGGTTGTTTAGAATTTCACTGCTCCAGTTGTAGCAAGATGGATTATTCTATTTGATCCACTTGGATAAGATTCTTTTAGTGCTTTACAAAATGTCCCAGCATTTCCGTGATTAGATAGATTGATATTTTCAGGTTTAAATTGTAGATTACCAGTTGTAGTATCTAGCACTATTACTGCTCCACAGCCACCAGTTGTATTTGTTGATCCTCCATTTTGTGTTACATTTCCAATTGGTTGGATCCCATTGTTTCCATTTGCACCATTTCCACCAACTTGCCATCTACCTCGATCAAGTCCTCCTGTATCTATCATCCAATCACCCCATGAACTAAATCCAGTAGGAGTTGATGCTGTAGGGTCTAGATTTTCTGCAAAGACTCTTGCAGGGATTGCTTTTAGTGTAGAGGCAATATCACTTCTTGCCATTGCCACTTGTGCATCTGTCCTTGTTGTTACAAATCTAGGCACAGCCACTGCTGCCAAAACTCCTAGTATAACGATAACAAAAACCAATTCAATCATTGAGAAACCACTTCTTTTCATTCTAAACTCCTTGTGAAATAAAATTTCTTTTAACTCTAGTAGAGTAAAAGTAAATAGAATTTAAACATTTTTTTTTTGAATATTTCCTTAAAAGAAAATTATCTATTTGTATATTTTTTTTAGGTATTTGATATTTGAACTAGCATTTAAAAGTAGCATATCAGCGATGATTAATGCAAGCATGGATTCTGCGACTACACTACCACGCACTGCGATACATGGATCATGTCTGCCTTTTAGGTTTAAAATCCTCTCTTCATTCGTTGTTGATATCGTTTTTTGTGGTTTGAAAATACTAGGAGTTGGCTTGAAATGGACTTTTATTATTATTTCATCACCATTGCTAATCCCTCCAAGGATTCCACCGCTATTATTGCTTAGAAAGGCATTTTTTGTAATTTCATCATTATTTTGGCTTCCAAAGATTTTTGAGGATTCTATGCCATTTCCAATTTCAACTGCCTTTACTCCATTTAATCCAAGCATTAAATTACCGATTGCAGAATCTAGCTTGTAATAAAGTGGCTCACCAAGTCCAATAGGTACATTAGATGCACAAAGTAGAGCAACCCCGCCAATACTATCATGATTTTTCTTTGCTTTACTTATCAATTCTTTTTGTTCTTGTTCTGTATCAATATCTAGGCTTTTTATGTCACTTTTTAGGGCATAATCAAAATCTATATTTTTACACTCACACCCACCAATGCTGTATATTCCACTTTTTATTTTTATATTAAATTCATTTAGTAACAATTTTGCAAATGCTCCGCTTGCTACTCTTGCTACGCTCTCCCTTGCGCTACTTCGCCCACCACCACGATAATCTCTAATATCATATTTATAAAAATATGTAAAATCAGCGTGACTAGGGCGGAATAAATCTTTTATATCATCATAATCGCTACTTTTTGTATTATTGTTTTTTATAAAGATTCCAATCGGTGTCCCTGTAGTATATCCTTCAAATACACCGCTTAATATTTCTATTGTGTCGCTTTCTTTGCGTTGTGTTGAATATAGATTTAATCCACCTTTTCTTCTATCTATTTCATGTTGTATAAAGTCTAAATCTACTTTTATATTTGAGGGCATACCATCGATAATACAGCCAATACCGCTTCCATGAGATTCTCCAAAAGTGCTAATCCTTAGCCTCTCTCCAAAAGTATTCATATCTAAAACCTTTCTTTAGTTTTTTTTAGTTTCTCATATGCAGCTTTTGCACAGGCTTGCTCGGCTTCTTTTTTGCTTTTACCATTTTTTGTAGCATATTCTATGCCATTTATTACTATTTTCATTGTAAAGACTTTATTATGGTCTGGACCACTTGAATCTATAAGAATATATTCTGGTATCAAGCTGCAAATGCTTTGTGTTAGCTCTTGAAGTAATGTTTTATAATCTTTAAATAAATTTTCTGGATTTAATTTTTTATATACTTTTTCTATAAGAGCATAACTTATCTTTTTTGCATTATTTATATTGCTATCTAAATATACTGCCCCAATGAGCGCTTCTAGGGCATTTGATAAAATAGAAGGCTTATCTTTACCATTATTTTTGATTTCTGCATTTGAAATAAAGAGATAATCTCCTAGATTTATTGCTCTTGCTAGTTTTGCAAAACTTGCTTCATTTACCATGCTAGCACGAAGTTTTGTCAAATCTCCTTCATTGCTTTTTGGTAGCTTTTTATATACATATTCACCAATTAGCAAATCAAGCACCGCATCACCTAAAAACTCTAATCTCTCATTATTTCTATTTTTATCATAACTTTTATGTGTTAAAGATTCTAATAAGAGATTTTTATTTTTAAAATTATATTTGATACTATTTTGCAATTTCTCTAGTGATTCTTTATTTTCTTCGTATAAGTTTTTCATTTTATACCTTTAATAGAATCTTTTAAAATCAATGCTTGTTCTTTTGCTATTTTATCGCATTGTTCATTTTCTATATGTCCATTATGGCCTTTTACCCATCTAGTTTTTATTTTGTGGAGTTTTGAGATTTGCATATATGAAAGCCAAAGTTCTTTATTTTTTACATTTTTAAAATCTTTTCTTATCCAATTTTCAAGCCAAGAATTGATAGATTCACAAACATATTTAGAATCGCTTACAATCTCCACATCGCAAGGCTCTTTTAATGCTTTTAACCCTTCTATCACAGCAGTTAGTTCCATTTTGTTATTTGTTGTATTTATTAATGAGCCTTTTAGTATTTTTTCATTATTTTTATATCGCAAAATTGCACACCAACCACCAAATCCTGGATTGCCAAGCGATGAACCATCACAAAAGAGAGTAATTTTTTTCATTGTTTAATTCCATGATTTCTAGGATAAGATTGACTTTGCCTAGTTCTGAACAATTAGGACATCTAAATACCTCAAATGGATAAACCCCTTGGCATGAGCTACAACGATATTTAAATCCTAGATTTGCAATTTTATTAGAATATTTATTTATCACTCTAAGAGATTCAAGCTCAAAAATATCACATTTTTCATCATCATCAATAATACCTTTTGCGCGATAAATATCTAGAATCTGTTTATTATTTTTTAGTAAATCTAGAGGTGGATTTTCTATATTCCATAAAATATCAATATAATTAGAAATATTTTTACTCTCAAGCATAATCTCCCAGAATCTTTGAATATTATATGTTTTAAAGTAGTTTAGTATGATTTTTTCTGTGATTTTGCTTGTTTTATTGATATGTAAAATCTCAATCTCTCTTTTGTCTAATGGCATTAAACTATCATTTATTAGTATTAAGATTTGTATATATTTTTTTATTTTATCTACTTTTTCATCAAGTTCTTCAAGGCAAGATATCACAGATAAAGCATTTTTATATTCACCTAGAATCTCATAAGTCTGCACTAATAATAATAATACTTTTGGATTTCGTGGATTATTTTTTAGAATCTCAATAAATATATTTTTTGCTCTTTGCATAAATCCAGCTTTGTAATATGTCATTCCAAGCGATTCTAAAACTTGTATTTTTTCTCCAAGATTCTGTGTTTTATCAAGCATGGTTAGATACATTTTTATTGCTTGCTCAAAATTTCCATTTTGCACATATATATTTGCTATAAAAGTAAGTGTAGAAATAGGATATTTTGATACATCCAATAAATCTCTTATTTTTTCATCAGTGCCATAGTTTTCAAAATTTTTTGCAAAATCAATTAGGTTTTGTTTTTTTGTCTTTTGTTTGTATTTGTTTTTTGTGTAATCAGCAATAGCAACTAAAGTGATTATTGCAATAATAATCATAATGCTAAATAGTGGGTCTTTATAAATTAGTGAAAAATAATCCAAAAAAAGTTATCTCCAATTTATTAAAATTATTGCATTATATCTAAAGTTATGGGGCTTGTTTAATCACTTAAAAGTTAAAGAGAGTTTGTGGCTTTAAAGCCACAATAAAGTTTATAAAGAGTTATTTTGCAGCTTCTAATGCAGCATTATAGTTTGGTTCATTTGTTATTTCATCACAAATTTCTACATAAACTACTTTGCCATTTTTATCCACCACAATAACTGCTCTTGTAAGTAGTCCTTCTAGTGGAGAATCTTCTATTAATAGACCATAAGCTTTGCCAAATTCTTTTTTTGTAAAGTCACTTAATGTATTTAGATTTTTTATATCATTTGTGCTACAGAATCTATCTTGTGCAAATGGTAAATCCATAGAAACTACATTGATTTCTACTCCACTTAATTTTTCAGCATTTTTATTAAATGTTTTTGCCTGAATTGAGCATACAGGTGTATCAAGACTTGGCACTACATTTATAATTTGGATTTTATCTTTTTTGCCTCCAACTTGGATGGAACTTAAATCTTTTGCTTTTAAAAAAATCGCTGGTGCGTTATCGCCTACTTTGATTTGATTTGCAGATAATGTTACTTCATTTCCTTTAAATTTTACCTTCATAATTGTTCCTTTATTGTTGTTTTAGGGTAAGATTATAACTGAAAATATTAGATTTATTAGCAAAGGAAAATACTTTGGGCAAAAAAAGTTACCTTTTGGATACATCTATAATATTAGATGATATAGAAAATTTAATCTATCTTTATGATGGTGGTGAAAATGATATTTTCATTTCAGAGATTGTTTTAGAAGAATTAGATAAGAAAAAAGATCTTCAAAATGAGCTTGGCTATTTTAGTAGAGAATTTTTTCGTGCAATTAATTCAAATGATGCGATTAAGCATCAAAAAGATTCTCTTCAAAATGATATGATTTATAGAATGAATTTTAAAAATAAGTTAGTAGAATTGCCGCTTTATGTGATTTATCGCCCGATATATAAAACAAAAAATCTTGATTATGGTCTAAATGATGGCAGAATCTTAGAGATTGCAAAAGATTATAATTTTATTTTACTTACAAATGATGTATCATTAAAGATAAAAGCCCTTTCTCAAGGTATAAAAGCAGAATCTATTTTTAGAAATATGGTTGAAAATCCAAGTGATATAGAATTTTTGTTTAAGTTAAATTTGCATAAAGATTCTAGTTTGAGCGATTTAGAATCTAGCAAATCTTTTAATACTTTAAAAGATTGGAGCATTATTGAGCTTTTAGAAGAAGATAATACAGATAGTTCGCTTTATCTTACAGGTAAAAAGCATTTTGGTTTTAAGATTGATGGAAAGTTTGAAAGTCAAAATCTCGATTTGATACTAGAAGAAAACTCGCCATATATTCGCCCAATAAACTTAGAACAAAAATTATTATATGCGCTACTTATAAATCCAAAAAATAAAGTAAGTATTGTTACAGGTAGCACAGGTAGTGGAAAAACATTGATGGCATTGCAGGCTGGAATCACTCTAGTAAAAAAGGGTGTTGTAGATGGAATAATTTATATGCGAAATACCATAACTTCAAATGATAAAGAAGCAGAGCTTGGATATAGAAAGGGCGATGAAAGCCAAAAGCTAAATTATTTTATGTATCCGCTTTATAGTGCTATTAATTTTACGATTGATAAACTTCAAGAAAGTTCGCTTGCAAAGAGGATTGAATATAGCGGTGATGTGAATACAATAGAAAAAAGAGATGCTACAGAATATTTTATAAAAAAGCATAATATCGAAGTGATGGATATAGCACATGCAAGAGGTGTGAGCATTGCTAGAAAGTTTGTAATCTTTGATGAAGCGCAAAATGCTCAAGATTCTACCATTAAGCTTATTGGCACTAGGATTGCACAAGATTGTAAAATCGTATTTTTAGGTGATTGGAAACAGATAGACCATCCATATTTAAGCAAGTTTAGAAATGGTGCAGTTACGCTTTTGCAAAAAGCACAAAATAGTGATTTTATAAGTGGAATCCAGCTTAAAAATACGATTAGAAGCGATATTGCACAATGGTTTGAAGAAAATATGTAATTATTCTTTGAATTCTTTAAAATATTCTATTTCTATATCATATAGCTCATATCTTATATTTTTAAATATGAGATAATCACCAAGACTAGAATCTAGCTTTAAGATTTCTTCTATCACTCTTGCACTCTCTTGTGAGCGTTTAAAATTTGCAATACTAATATCTTTTAGATTCTTTCTTGTTGCTTCGCTATTATTACTTTGTTTTGATACATCATTTTTGATATCTCGATAATGTAATAAATCTGTATTTATTCTTGCTTTGTGTCGAAGTTCTTTTAATCTTTTGGAAAGTGTTTTGCTATTTAGAGAATATCGCGTAATATCTTCTACTACGCGTATTCCTTCTCTTAGCCTATTTAAGTTGGCATCGAGGATTCTATATATCATTCTCTATTCAAAGATAGTAATTGCAATAAAGAGATAAATAGATTTAATACATCCAAATATAGACTAATTGCAGCCATTATCGGGCTATCATATCTTCCTCTTATGATATTTTGCGTATCGTATGCGATATATAAGCTAAATACGATAGCACCAACAGCAGCTATTATCACTTGGAGTAGGGGATTGCCTAAAAATATATTTACCAAACTAGCAATAACAATAACAACCAATGCTACAAATAGTATTTTTCCCATATTTGCTAAATCTTTTGTAGTCTTTAATGCAAAAAATGACATAACACCAAAAATAATTGTTGTCATCAATAATGCTTGAGCTACGATACTAGCACCACCTTGCAATCCTAACACACTAGCAAGTAATGGCACAAGTGTGACTCCTGTAATAAAAGTAAATGCAAATAATAGCATCACATTTACAATAGGCTTTGATTTTAGAAAAATAAGCCCTAATAATAATGCAAATTCTACTATGACAAGTCCAAAGAATACGCCCTTAGTCATATAAGATACAAACCCCATTCCAATATAAGCACCGATTGTAGCAAATAGCACTGATGCTGCAAAAAATTTATAAGTTTGTTTTACAAAATTAACAAGAGTATTTTCACTAGTTTCAACCGCTATGTCAGCATCTCTAGTGTAATTTCTATCATATAAAGACATTTAATTCTCCTTTTTTTCAAAACTTTTTGTTTTGGTAAATATTATTATACTATGAATTTAATTAAATTGCCCTATTTAATCTCATTGCATTTACTACAACACTAATTGAGCTTAGACCCATAGCAACCCCTGCAATCATAGGATTTAGTGATAGATTTATTCCAAAGATGTGTGGAATCCCAAGTGCAATAGGAATAGCACAAATATTATAAATAAAAGCAAATGCAAGATTCTCTTTTATATTTAAAATTGTTTTTCTAGATAGCAAAATTGCATTATAAATATTATTTAAATTTGAATTTAGCAGTAAAATATCAGCTTGTTTGATTGCTATATCATTTGCAGCTGCTAGTGAGATTCCAATATCTGCCTTTTTTAATGCAAGTGTATCATTTATACCATCACCAACAAATGCAACTTTTTTATTTTCCTTTTGTAAATTTTCTATAAATTCTAGCTTTTCATTTGGTAATTTTGAGTGATGATAGTTTTTAATGCCACACTCTTTTGCTACCCTTTGCACGCACTCAAATGTATCTCCACTTAAAATAATACTTTGGATATGGATAGATTCTAGGTTTGATATCAATTCTTTTGCATTCTCTCGCATAGAATCTCTTATTTCAAAAATAGCACATAAGATTCCATCTATTGATACAAATACCGAGCTATATTTAGAATCTAGATTACAATCTGCATCTACAAATCTTGCATTTCCTATTTTTATGGTTTTATTGTCTATTATGCCACTTATTCCGCTACCTATCGTAGTTTTTATATCACTTGCTTCTACTTGTTTGTCAATATTTTTAGATGAAATAAAATCTACCAAGGCTTTTGCTATTATATGCTCACTTTTAGATTCTATGGCATAAATGTAAGATAGAAGATCATTAGAATCTATAATATTTTTATTAATGAAATTTACTACTTCTAAATTTCCATTTGTAAGAGTTCCTGTTTTATCAAATACTACTACATCAATCCCGCCTAATTTCTCCAAGCTCTCTCCACTTTTGAAATATATAGCTTTTTTTGAAGCCTTATTTGTAGCTACAAGTATGCTAAGTGGTGTAGCAAGCCCAAGTGCGCAAGGACAAGAAATAAGTAATGTTGAAGTAAGTATGATAAAAGAAAAGTGTAAATCCCCTTTTGTTAAATACCAGCAAATCGCCCCAGCTAATGCAATAAAAATCACAGTAGGCACAAAATAAGCAGATACGATATCAGCTATCCTAGCAATTGGTGCTTTTTTTATCCCTTGCATTAGACTTATGATTTTTCCTATTGTAGAATCTGCAGCTTTTGTGCTTACTTGTAAGAAAAATTGTTCGCCATGATTTATACTACCACTTAAAACTATTTCACCTTTTTGCTTTTCTATCTTTTTGCTCTCACCTGTAATTAGGCTTGTATCAAGAATGCAATTATCATTTAGCAAGATTCCATCAAGGCTTACAAAAGATCCTTTTGGAATAGAGATAATTTCACCTATATTAATATCATTTATATTTGTTTGTATAATTGTGTTATTTTCATATTTTAATGCGCTTTTAGGAGTTAAATTTATAAGAGAATCTAGCACACTTTTTGCATTGGTTGTGGCATTATTTTCAAGCCTTTTTCCTAACATAATAACTGCAATAATTACTCCAGCACTCTCAAAATATATATTATGCAATAGTGAATGAATTTCTTGATTTGAATATAAAATAATCATATACAAGCTATACAAGATAGCAGAACTACTGCCAAGCATGATAAGAGAATCCATATTTGGCACCATTTTTATTAATGATAAGAATCCTCTCTTAAATATTTGTGAGCTTGCATAAAGTATAGGAAGTAGTAATATTATTTCAATAATACAAATTAGTAATTCATTTTCTATATCAAAAAACATACTTCCCATCGAGATGATAAAAAGTGGAATAGCAAAAATGATTGCAAGTAGATATTTGTTATTTTTATCATTATTAGAATCTGTATTTTGTGTTTTATTTGCTTTATATCCTAGTTTTTCTATTTGGTTTATGATAGTTTGTGTATTTGCTAGATTCTCATCATATACGATAAATGCCTTTTTATTTATTAGATCAACTTCAATTTTTTCTATAAAATTTTTTCTATTTAGCGATCTCTCAATTGAGCTAGAACAAGCTGCACAGCTCATCCCATCAATCTTTAATCTTAATTCTTTCATTTTTGTCTCCAAAATTTGCTTATATTTTGTAGCTATACTCTAATGAAAATATGATATTTTTTTTAATAATTACATCTTTTGTGTATATTGTATAAAATGGTATTACAAGTCCTACATCAATAGCGTTTCTTCCAAATTGTTTGCTTAAACCAAGATTTACATTTAAGCCTTGTGATAAAAATTTTTGACTTTTATAATATTCACCACCATATCCAAGTCCAGCATAGATATGAAAAACTTTAAGATTAAGCAAAAAATCAATATTTCCGCTAAAAGTCAATGTATTTGGATTTGAGTTAGCAAGTGGTATTGCACTGCCTATATTAGCATAGATTCTAATTGCATTTAGATTTATATACCTAAAATACCCAAGCTTTGCGTATAAATCTAGTGATATTTGCCTTTTTTCATCATAAGCATATAAGTCTATTCCTCCACCAATTCCAAGTAAAAAATAATCAAGTCTAGTAGGATTTATTTGATAACCACTCAATCTATTATTAGCTTGACTATTTTGTGCGATTTCTCTTCTACTATAATCATACTCTTGTTGTAGTTTAGTAGGTCGTTGCTGCTTGTATATAGATGATGGGTGTAATTTTTTGTGTGGCTCTTGCTTTAATGGAGGGTCTTGTAGCTTATCATAGTTTGTATCATAATCATCCAATCTATAATAACTACTATTTGCATTTAGATTGCTACTAGCAAAAAGAATAAATATAAAAAATATTATTTTATACTTTATTACATTGTCCATTATTTGAACCATATATCAAGCCACTTGGTGATATGCATATGGTGGCTGTTTGTTTTTGTCTTTTTAAAGTGATTTTTATGCTACTACTTAATCTTTGTGGTAGAGTTATATTAGCTCCAGCAACATTTACTTTGCCACAATATGGCAATCCTTTGTTATCAAAATAAACTCTTGCTGTTCCATTTTCGTTGCAATTTTGTGGCAATTCTATGCTATCAATTGTAACATCGTATGTTTCTTGTAATCTTACTTCTTTTGCTATATTGTTTTTACACTCATTTGGTAGATTGTTTTCACTATATCCACTTAAGCATGCTCTATTTTGTGGGTCTTTTGCTATTAGATCCCCACTCATTGGTCTTCCATCAAAATTTGTAGTCCCTGCATTTCTTGCAGTATCTGCATATATACTATAACTATTTTTAACCGTGTTACCATTTAAGTGAAATTGGACTTGCCACATACCTGCTTGCCAATATTGAGCTTGTTGATTTGTGTATGAGGATAAACTACTATCTTGCATAGCAAAGTATCTATCATCAGTTTGTGCTAATGATTTTGCATATTTTATATTTTGTATCATGTAATCAGCAGCTTGTTGAAGCTTTGTTTGTGGTATATACATAACAGACACTGCCGCCATAACACCAAGCATAACCACAACAAATACCATTTCTAGCATAGTAAATGCTTTTCTCATGACATCTCCTTTTTATGATAACAATCTATTATTTTAATATAAATCTTGTAATTATATCCAATTCGTTAATTTATTATTAACTTAATAATAAATTTGTATCTTATTATTATTTTAAAGTATATAAATTCTAAAAATAGGTAGATTTTATTAGTTATTGAAATAACTTATCGTATCATGAAAAGATCTTGAATTTTAAATATGGTGTATTATTTATCTCTGCTTGTAATTCTCTATATTCAAGCATTTGTTTATAGGATTTTGTCACCTCTAAACAACCTGTAAAATCACCATAATCACATGCAAGTTCCATGATATTAATTACTTCTTGTGCTAGATTGCCTATTTGCATATTATGTCCTGCCTCTCTATCGCATTTGTCATCACATCCAATAGCAAGTTCTTCAATAGAATCATATATATCCATATTTAAAGGTGAAATAAGGTTTAATCAACATCTTTATTGTCTATATTGTCATCAAATTCAATTTTATTTACTATACCTAAAAGCGTGCAAGCATACATATCATTTTTATCGCAAGATTTTTTAAGGAGATTAAAGCAGTCTGTATCACTTGTAACTCTAGTGTAAGTTTGTTGTAGATTTATAGAAAAACTCATTAGCCCAAGCCCAAAGATAGAATTTTTATCAATATATTTTTTTCTAACTCTTTTATTGTATTTTCTCTCATGTATTCTTCATATGATATGTCCGCACTAAATACAGAGTTTATACTCAAAAATAAAACTGATATTATGTATAAAAATTTTATTTTTCCTCTTTTATGATGTTGAAATAAAAGTTCGCACATTATAGTTATTTTAGATTTAATGGTAAAGATTCAAATATTTATAAGTATTTGTTACTTTTGTAAAAAGGAGAAATAGATTGCACTAAGCTATGGTGGCGATAAGGTAGATATTGCAGCGGTGTTGCTCGCAAGTAAAATACCAAAAATCTTTGCTTGATTGCACAGCAGTTTTTGAATGCAGTAAAGATCCAGCAGATATATAAAATTTCGATGCTTGATTATATTAAGATTCTAATTAAGCATGATTAAACGCGGCTCGCAGGATATGCCAGAGACACTAACTTTCGCACTCCTTGAGCAAATTGATGCAGAAGTGGAGAAGTTAAAAAAAGAGATAGATGCACTCAATAAGCTAAAAAGGGAGATGTTGGTATTTTGATATTTACACGCCTTTGACTTTAAATTAGATTTTTATATGCATTCAAAAATACTTTTTACACTTGACTTGATATATTCCTCATAACCATATAATGTTTTTTCTTCGTTATAGAAAAAGAGCTTAACACCAATATTTTGATTATTTTTCTCTATTGGAGTTTGATTCTCAAAAATGTTTCTAAATCCTTCAAGCTTTAAGCGTGCAATATCTTGCCCTTGTTTTAAGCCCTTTGGGTCGATAAATATTATAGTATTATCCTTAGTTTCTTTATGTCTTAACCAAAAAATAAAGTCTGGATAGAATCTTTTTTCGCTTTGTGCTTCTTTATCAAAATATGGGATATAAATTTCATCAATATTTTCTATAAGTTTGCTAAAACACCATTCATAAGCTTTTAAAACATTATCATCAAGCTTTATATATTCTTTTAATTCCTTTAAAAACTCAATTTCACTTGGTATTTTAATGCTATAAGAGATTTTATCATCATCTTTTTTAGAAATTAAGGGGCTATAATAATGCTCTTTTAATTCAGCATCAATAGTGTAGTCCATAAATTTAGCCTCTTGAGCTGCTTCTTTGAGTTTTAAGACTTCATCTATGGTGATTTTTCCTGCTTCAAACTCTGCTTTTAACTCTTTATCACTTTTTGCTCTTAAAACTTCTTTTATTTTTTGATTTAATTCCTCAATCATATTATAATCTAGTGTGCTTGTAAAATGATGAAAATGCTTTATCTCATCATTTATTGGTTCAAATTTTTCTAGCACCTTATAGCTTCTTGTAAAAAAGCTATCAAGCATTTTTAGCATTTTTTCATAGTCATGAAACTGCTTTCTGCCTTCTATCACGGCTATATTGCTTTTATTTTTGATTTTTTCTAAAGTCTTAAAGCCCAAAGCTTCACTTTTTAAATTAGCACTTAAAAGCAAAACATCTTCATCATAACTTTGCATAAAATCACAAAGCCCATTATAATCATCTTGTGAAATCTTATAGCTTCTTTCTTGCATAGCTTCTGTCTTATATTTTGGCACATATAAAGGCTTAAAAGTTTGATTTTTTCTAAAGCCTTTTAGGGCTTTTTTTGAGCTAAATTGCTGCATTTTTTCTAAGATATATTTAATCGCTTCTTTATCGCTAGCCATGATAAAAAGCGTTTCAAGCCATTGATTTTTAAAGCCTAGTTTTGAGCTTATATCAAAGCTTTTTAAGCCACATTTTTCAAGTCTTTTACGCAAGTATGCAAAAGGTTCTATTCTCACGCCTCTACCTATGGTTTGTAAAACATATTTTTTTGCTTGTGTGCTGCCTATATTGATAAAATTTATGATATTTACGCGGTTACTATCCCAGCCCTCGCTAAAAACCTTGCTACCCATCATTATATTTATAGGCGAATTTATATCATTAATGCTTGCAAAATATCCCTGCTCTAAATCCTCGCCTATATCAATTCCTAGCTCAAGTATATAATCTTTTTGCCACTCCTTAATATTTCCTATATTTAAAAGTAAAAAGGGCTTGCTTGCATTCTTGCTTTTAAAAACAAGTTCCTTATCATTACCCTTTATCCTGCAAGCCTCAATGCCAGCATTTGCACTTGCATAAAATACACTTTGTTTTACCTCATCTAAGCTTATGTTTTTTAGCTTTTCTATAAGTGCATTATCTAAATAATGCGTCCCAAAATATAAGCTTGCTTTTTCTAAATCCTTGCAAAGTTTTGCTAATAAACCCTCAAAGTCCTTAATCTCGCCTTTAACTATCTTTAATATAGCTTCAAAATACAGCTTTATACCAGCTATTTTCGTATTTACCTTATCTGAAACTGCTATGATTAAAGGATTATGATAAAGCAATTTTTTATGTTCATCTTTCTCAAAAGAATTTTCAAACTGCGTAAAAAGCTCCTTTTTAGCCTTTAAAATAGCCGAAAAGATAATAAAACTTTGCATGATTTTTTCAAGCTGTTCTACCTCGTTTTCCCCACTTGAAAAAGCCTTTAAATCAGAATCTAGCACAGCGATATTTTTACCATAGCCATCAAGATTAAAGCGTTCCAAATTATAATTAAACGCACAAGTTTGCATATCAATTTCATCATCAAAAGTCGCAGAGAAATTAAAGATAAATCCACTTGGTTTAGCATCTTGCCTAAGTCCTTTTGCAAGCTCGTTTATATAACTTTTTCGTGTTGAAAAGCCGCTATCACCCCTATGCGCTTCATCAAGCATGATATACCAACCATTTTCACGTAAATAATTTTTATAATTTAGCCTTTTTGCCTTTTTGCCTTTGCCTACATTTACTTCTTCATCAAGTAAATCACTCCTTGCTATATACAGCTTGCACGCACTTTCAAAAAGATTTGGCATGCTTTGTTTTTCATATTCTTTAAGTTCTAGAATCTGAATGGGCTTTTCTTGAAAATTATTATAAAGCAAGATAGTATTTTTAAATTGTTCTAAAATTTTATCATTGGGAGCAAGGAGCATTATGGGCTTAGATTCTAATTCTTTTTTATGCATAAGCCTAGCTAAAATCGCAATAAGCTTTATCATAACAATAGTTTTTCCACTCCCAGTTGTCATCCAAAAACTCGCGCGATTGATATTCTCAAGTTTTAGCCTACTATCATAACTTTGATAATGTGCTAGCAAGCCTTTTATATCATAAGTTCCTTGAGGAATAGGGCATTCTTTAAAAAGCATTAAAGCAATAATAGCATTTCTAAGCGCTTCACTTTGATAATTTTCAAGCGTGATTTTATCGCTAAAACTAGTAAAATCAATACTTTCTAAAATATCTTGAAAGCTAGTTTTATCAATACCTTGATTAATGATTTCATTGAGTATTAGCGTATCTGCTTTTTGTGTATTGTGCTTTTTGCTCATTTTAATTCCTTAATATTTTCCGCAAATTGTTCATATAAAATCTCTATTTCCTCTTTTGTTTTCTGCTTATAAAGTTTGTATTCAGAATCTACTCTATCCATTGCTAACTCATGACTTATTTTTCCTGCTCCCTGCAAAAGTTCACGATTATTAAATTGTAAAAATTTATTTAATTCATCTATATGCTCTTGCATTGTTTTTGTTTGCTTATTTTTTGCTGCAAGTTCAGCAAAATCAAAATACATGCTAACAATTAAATTTAATGTTTTTAACTCCTCTTCACTCAAATAGTTTTTAGCAATTTGCGCTTCTTTTTTTGTTGGCATTTTGCCTTTAAAATTTGTAAGTCCTAGATTTATTTTTTCGCTACTTATCCTATTGTAAATAACCTCGCTTGCAGTATTTCCATGTGCTGCAAAATGCAATTTATTTTGCACTGTTTTAAAAAGTTCTTGAGTTATATTTGCATTTTTATCATAATCAATCGCTGTGGCATAAATTTTTAATACTTGGGTATAGATTCTAGTTTCACTTGAGCGAATATCACGCAATTTTTCTAATAATTCATCAAAATAATCTTGCTTTTGTCCCTTTAACCTCTCATCATCAAGCACAAAGCCCTTGATAAGATACTCTTTTAAGATTCTACTCGCCCATTGACGAAACTGCGTGGCTCTTTTGGAATTGACACGATAGCCCACAGAGATAATCATATCAAGATTATAATAAAGCGTTTCATAATTTTTGCCATCACTAGCAGTATGTGCAAATTTTGCACATACTAAATTTTCCACTAATTCACCCTCTTCAAAAATATTTTTTATATGCTTAGTAATCACGCTTCTATCTTTATCAAAAAGCTCGGCAATCTGCCTTTGTGTAAGCCATAAGGTTTCATTTTCTAGCTTTATGCTAATTGCTGGAGTATTTGTAGAATCCTGATAAATAATGATTGAATTTGCTTGCTTATCTTGTTTCATTGTGCACCTTTGTATGATTTGCCATCATTGGCAGTATGTAAGTATTCCTTACATACTGAATCCTTTTGCAATTCTCCATCTTTGAGGATATTCCTAATGTGCATCGTGATATTTTGTTTTGAGGTGTCAAAACAAAGTTTCTTTAGAAAAAGTTTTGCCATAGCATCTTGGGCTAAAAATACACTCTCGCCTAGCTCATAAAGCTCAACCTTGACTTTTTTATCTTGTGTGGTGTAGAGGATTATGTTATTTTGCATTTTTGTTCTTTAAATTAGTTTGTCTAAATGCTGTAGCTATTCTTTGTTCTTTATCACCAACTTCTGATGTATAAAAAGCTCCAAATACGATGTGATGCAATGTATCAATATCTTGTGTATTCTTAATAGTAAATTGTCCATTATTCAAAATATCTATTTCATATTTTTTAGAATAATCAAGGTATTCATTTAAGTTTTCTTTTACCTCATCAAGCATATCTACTATTTGAGCTATTTTTCGTAATCTAGTTTTTTGTTTCAAAGTAGTATTCATATCAAACTTAATATCAAGAAAAGTATATTCACCACTTTGAAACTTATTTAAGTCTTCTGTATTCGCCTCTCTATAATATTTAGAAAATTTAGGAAACACATTCTCCAAATCAACAAAATTCGTGAAATATACCTTTTGTTGTTCTTGATTCCAATAGACATTGGTAATATTTGCAATAATTAATCTATTCTTATTTCTTTCAATCTTCAAATTATTCGCACTAATCAGATTTTTACTCAATATTTTTGATGGTGTTATTCTCTGTATGTAAAGATGGATTTTTTGATTTTCTTTTTTAAAAATGTATAGGGTTTCTAATTCTAAAATATCTTGATTATTGGCATTGTTACAGTGTGATGTTTGATTAATGTGTTCCAAATATGGCTCTATATCATCGTCATCTGTTTTAATAAAAAATATTTCATTCCCTTCTAACTTGTGGTTGCAATTATCTATAAAGCTAATCTCTTGATACTCATTTATAGGCAAATCCCAAACACCGCTTAAATCATCTTCCGCAACCAAACAAAAATGTTGCTTTTTTGTTTTGCCATAAATTTTTGTTTTATCCATTGTATTCCCCTTTATCAAGATAAGTAAAATCATTCAATCGTATCAAAGAGTCATGCTGTTTTATATTTTTAATTACCTGCTTTGATATAAGAAATATTTTATATCGAGCATATTCACTTCGTTTACTATCAATTGTAGCTTCATAGAAATTAAAGCCACAAATTAAAAGGTAGGGATTAAAAAATGAAAATTTACCCTTTAATATCAAAAACCAAATAAAAAGATAAGTAATACTAAATAATATCCAACCATGTATGCTATTTTCTTGACTATATGGAATACTCAATGCAATCACAAAATAAGTAATATAAATAGGTATATACTTTGGCTCTGCTATCTCTATTTCTGTGCTACATATTTGCTCGCTTTGCGTGTCTTTATAGCACTGCTGCACAACCACAATATATAACCACGATAGGAAAAGAGAGATGGCAAATATAATCAAGATAATAAGATAATTATTCACCACATAATCCCATATCTCTATGCTAATCTTAATTTCACTATTTTTTAAAATAAAAATTATGGCAAAAGGGGTAATTGCCACAGCTACATATAGATAATAAAATATTTTTAAAAATAATTCCATTTTTCTACTCCCACCAAATGAGATTTTTCAGTTTTGGGTATTTTGCCAAATCAATAGAATCTAGGTTTAGAATCTCTCCATTATCAAACTCACAAGATTCTACGCCTTTAGAATCTAAAAATAATCTTTTGATTTTCCACCCCATTAGATTTGCCATAGTGTGAAAAACATCAAAGCCATCTCTATACTCTGTGTGCATATCAAGGCACACACTCTCGCCTTTACTAAGCCTATCAATGAGTTTGCGGGATTTTCTATAATCAATTATTGCTTCACTCCTAGCATAGTCTTTACCTATGTAGCTATTTGTGTTTTCTACTTTTTGTAGCTCTTTATTGCAATCTAGCACATATTCACAATGGCTTAAAGCTTCCTCATAGGATTCTAATTCATAGTATCTAAATGCACCATTGCCTTTGTAATCGCATTCTTTGCTGATTCCACTTTGGAATCCTGCGATAACTTTTTTAAGACGAGGGAGTATTACCTTATAAAAATGCTCTCCCATTTCCACACCTAGCCATTTACGCCCGAGCTTTTGAGCTACGGCTAAGGTCGTGCCACTCCCTGCAAAAAAGTCAAGCACAATAGGCGTTGTCTTTGAGCGATAAATCGCGGATTCTGCGCCAAAGTCTTGGTCATTTAGACTTACTAAACTCCCTTCGCCTTTGTCTTGAAAACCGCAATTTCTCATCTCAAATACTTCCGCCTTAGAATCTACCTTTGTAGCAATTTCACAAATGCGTTTTAAAAGTTTTTCGGGTTTTGGAGTATCAAAACTTAAGTTTTCAAAATTATCTTTAACATCTTGTTTGCCTTGCTGTGTGTTTCCAACCTCTTTTTGCATTAGCAAAGTATTGTGGATAACTCCGTCTTTTACTTCGGTTAAAAATTTTTTTAACCTCGGGGTATTTTTTTGTTTTCACCAAACCAAAGTCTATTATCATTGTAAAGTTCAATTATTTTTTCTTTTGTAAATCTAGGGTATGTTCCGATTGGAGATTCCCATTCAACACCATTTGGAAAAACAACTTTATAACGCATATTTTCACTGCCACTTTTGGCTTGCAAAGTTATTGAAGTCCATACACCACGCGGGTCATTGTCGGGGTTTTTATATGATTCCAACATTTCATCGGTGCGTTGCAAAAGATTTGGTGTAAAAAAATTTAAATTCTTAGAGTAATTTAAAATGTATTCGTGATTTACACTATAAAACTTCGCATCATTCTGCCTCCCTCCCTTTTTCTCCCACACAAAATTTGCTACAAAATTCTCCTCTCCAAACACCTCATCACACACAAGCTTTAGTCTCGCTTGTTCTTTATCATCAATGCTGATAAACATACTCCCTTTATCATTTAAAAGCTCTTTGGAAAGTTCTAGGCGATTATTCATCATACTTAGCCACGAGGCGTGATTGAAATTATCCGCATAGATAAAGCCATCACTCCCTGTATTATACGGGGGGTCAATATAAATCAAATCCACTTTGCCTTGATATTTGGGCATTAGGGTATTTAGGGCTTGGAAATTATCAGCCTTGATAAGCTCGCCATTGAGTAGCGATTCTAAATTTTCAAAACTACTTAAAATCTTGTATTTTGTCTCTTTGCTAAAATGCTTCGTATCTATGGGGAGATAGCGGTATGTGTTATTACTCAATAAATCCTCTTTGTTAAAATCCTCATCAATGAGATTTAATTCTTGCCATTCTTTGATTTGGGATTCAAAGCCTTTGTCGTTTGTTATTAACCCTAAAAATTCTTTTATGAGAGAGGGGATGGGCTTGAATGTGCAAGTTTGGGTTAGTGCTTCGCACGAACGCGAAGTCGCTCCCTCCCCCCTCTCAAACTCTCCCCCCACCCCGACAACGCTTTTAAGGTTTGCGCTACGCACGATTTGATTTAAAATCACATCAAGGCTAAAAACATACTCTGTCTTTTTAGCAAATTTAGGCTTTAGCCACACAGCCTTTAGCTCATCTTCAAAATCAGCGATTAAATCTATCGTTAGCTTTGCGGCGTCTTTGATTTTTGTAATTTTTGCTAAAGTTTCTTGCGTAAAATCACTTAATTTATCATCTTTATGTAAGTAAGAAAAAAGCCACAAGTCAAACTGCTCGTTTAAAAACTCACGCGCATTTTTATGGATAAAGAAGTCTATTTCGCTTTGTTTTTTGTAACTTCTAAAGATTTTTTTGAGTTCCTCCTCATTGATTTTAATTTTAGAACTTTTAAGGATTTCATTTTGCCTTAAATCCTTTAAAAACTCCTCACTAAACTCATTAGAATTTTGCTTGAAAACATTATTAAGCTCGGGGAATAAGTCTTTTTGGTTGCTAACCTTGATAAGAATCTGCGCTTTACCCTCATCATTTGTTTCACCATTTATACTTTCAACACCCGCAAACTTAAAAATAATTTTGTTTTTAGTGTTATCGGTATTTTGCTTATATTCACTCGCATCAAATTTGAGTATATAATTTTCGCCCTCAAATTCCATGCTTTTATAAAGCTTATCAGATTTTACATAGTATAAATCCTGCGTTTTATAAAATAAGCTTGTATCGCTAGAATTGCTATAAACTCTAGCATAAATGTTTTTATAAATTGGGGTATTATTAAAAAATGGCGTGCCTGTTTCGTTTAGATAAGTATCAAAAAAGGTATAAAGCTTGTTGTAAATGTCTTGATTTTCATGAGTATCTGCACCTATGAAATTTTCTAGTTTTGATTTTAAGTGTTTAAAATATTTTGCCTTAATTTCAAGCAAATTTGTAAAGCCGTTTTTATCTTTTATATCTTTAATTTTTGAGCCGAGATAAGAGCTTTCTAATCTTGAGTAAAATTCGAGTTTATAGTTCATGAGATTGTATACCTTTTAACTTAGTGGTGCTGCTACGATATCAAAAATAGCCTTAAATGCTAATAGTAATCAGCTCTCTAGTGCCAACATGTAAGATTCTCTAAGTTTCTCTAAATTATACCTAGCATTTCGTGGGCTTGTGGAAGGTAATGCGTGGATTTTTAGGTTATTTATGGTGCATGTTTGCTGTGATTGATAGGCTTTAAAAAGCTTTGTAGCAGTTGCGCCATTTAGACAGATGGTGCGGATATTTGTATTTTTGATAATTGTGTAAATATCATTAAACGCGTGGATTTTAAGACTTGCATCATCAGAGTGTGTTATCTCACATTGCTTAGCGATATCCCACAATACAAGCCCATGCTTTGTGAGAAAATCTTGATATATCGCGATATTTGCAGAATCTAGCAGTGGTAACTCTTCATCAAAAATCGCACAGAGTAGCTTCCAAAAACGATTTTGCTTGTTGGCATAATAAAACCCCACTTCTCGCGACACAATAGAAGGAAATGAGCCAAGTATCAAAATCCTAGAATTTTCATCAATACTTGTCGGTGCAAATGGGTGGGTTTGCATATATATCCTTAGATTTATAGAAAATATTTTTTTATTATTGTTTATATTGCTAATGTAGTTTTGTCATGGTTTGTTCCTAGTTAAATTTAGATTCATAATTAATGCTCCGCCTATAACTAAAGCTCCAGCGATTGGTTGCTACCAAGCAAAATCATCAGATTTATAGAAAATATTTTTTTATTATTGTTTATATTGCTAATGTAGTTTTGTCATGGTTTGTTCCTAGTTAAATTTAGATTCATAATTAATGCTCCGCCTATAACTAAAGCTCCAGCGATTGGTTGCTACCAAGCAAAATCATCTAAGCCTATCTACCAAAATTACTTTATTTTATATTTGTAACTTATCTATGATTGTAAGGGATAATTTTGTATTTCACATTATTTTCTTCAACAAATTTTTGTACGCCATAATCTATATTTTTACAGCTTGTCACAAACACACGCTTCACTTTCTTTTTAGCAAAAATATTGTGGTTTTGCTCCAAATATGCTGTGCAATCTCCTAAAAATAATCGCAAGTGCTCTTGTTTGACTTGTGAGTTCTGCCAATTTTTACATTGAATTAAAAGTGCTTCTTTACCCTTATATGCTATCAGAATGCAACAGCAAAACTTTTAAATATAGATGCCATAAATAAAACAACAAAGATAAGAATAAAACTTCTAAATTCCATGCTTTCATTCCCTCCATTTCTCTATCGTCCTGTATTAGTTTAAATCACTGCTTCTATCTAGCTATGGCTATCTTTATCACTCTTTGCACTTATAAATTTCACCTCTATCGAGTACTATATAGAATCTCAAAATAAATTCCAATCTTTCTTTATATTTAATATATAGAGTATCTCCAATTAAATATGAAGTTTTATTCTTTAGAACATTTAATACAAGATTCTCATAATTCAAGCAAACCCATAGATCCTATAGTATCGATGTTTTGTCTGATTTCCCTACCTCATATTTTGCAATTTATTAGCTTTTTACATAAAAGTGCCATATTGCATATTTGAGAATTTAGCCATATATTCTAATACGCTAACTACCAGATACAGTAAAGTATAAATTAAATACTTCCTATCTCCTTCCATCCTCTAGTATTTTTCTCTCGCCTTTAGAATCTATCTCACACACCACATAGGGTAGCCCTTGTTTATTTAGTTCTTCCATAAATGGGTCGGGGTCGTTTTGCTCGATATTCCATATTCCAGCACCGCTATTAGAATCTACGCCCTGTTCTTCCCCGCCTTTTGGCATATCGCTATTTAGTTTTAAACGCTCGGCATTAAAATCTATAGAATCTGAAAAATGTGGATTTTGCTTAAGATTTGCAGGTTGGGCAGAAAAATCTGATTGAGATAAGGCTGATTGCCTATCGATTGAAGATTTTTCAAGCTCCTGTAAAGATTGAGTGAGAGCCACATTTTTAGTCTGTCCAATGCCCCATTTCCCCTCGAATATCAGCTTTGCTCCAATCATCGCTGGCACGCCTGTTGTATAGCTCACACCTTGTGCATTTACCTCACGATAGCAAGCCTCATGGTCGCAAATATTATAAATATAAATTGTGCGCTCCTTGCCGTCCTTTAACCCCTTCATATAGCAGCCAATATGCGTTTGCCCCTTTGTGCGAGGCGCAAGGCTTGCAGGGTCTGGCAAAAGAGTCTTTAACACTTCTATTGGCACGATTTTTTGCCCCTTATGTTCCACACTATCAACGCGCAAAAGCCCAACATTCTCAAGGCATTTCATGTGCGTTAAATAGCTTTCCCCAAAAGTCATAAAAAAGCGGATTTTACGCAACCCTCGGATATTTCGCACAAGAGATTCCAACTCCTCATGATAGAGCAAATATGAATTTTTCACGCCAACCTCTGGGTATTCCCATTCTTTCATTAATTTTAGTGGCACAACATCTCGCCAAGTCCCGCCTGCATAAGGCTCATTACGCAAATCCTGCGTGTTAGAATCTAGCTTAAAATGCTTTTCCTCGCACTCAAATTTGCGATAGATTTTATCCTCTTGTAAGTCGGGGTTTAGGGTTAAGTCGTTGTTGGATTGCTTCGCTTCGCTCGCAATGACGGGTGGCATAGATTGCTTCGCTCGTTCCTCACTCGCAATGACAGTCGTTGCTTCGCCCGCATTCATAGAATCCCGCGTCCAATATCGCGCCTTGCTAGAGACTTCACGTAAATTTATTTCTGGATTGAAATTAGTCGCAAAGGCATAGCCGTGATCCCCTGCGTTGCAGTCCAAAATATCGATGCTGTGGATTTCATCAAAATAATGCTTTTGCGCGTAGGCACAAAAAACATTCGTAACGCCCGGGTCAAAGCCGCTACCAAGTAGCCCAAAAATCCCCGCTTTTTTGTAGCGCGTGTCATACGCCCATTGCTCCTTATATTCAAAATGCGCGGAGTCTGGGTGTTCATAGTTTGCGGTATCAAGATAATGCACGCCTGTGCGCAAACAGGCTTCCATAATGCTTAAATCCTGATAAGGCAGGGCGACATTCACCACCACAAGCGGCTTTGCACGCTCAATCAAAGCCACCAAGCTATCCACATTATCCGCATCAACTTCTGCGATTTCGATTTCTCCCAAGCCCTTTGTGCGGATAGAATCTGCTATTGCTTTGCATTTGCTAAGTGTGCGGCTAGCTAGCACGATATGTGAGAAAACCTCCCTATTTTGTGCCATTTTATGTGCCACAACACCGCCAACGCCCCCCGCTCCGATTTGTAAAACTATATTATTATTTGCCATTTTATTACTCCAAAAAGCTATTTTGTGGATTCTATCAAATTTAGTAGGCTTGATTTATTCTTTTATGTATCTTTGAATTTGTATTGGTAGGTTCTAAGTAATGCTATAAAAAATGAGCTTATAGTAGGACCAATGATAATCCCCCAAAAACCAAAGCTAGCGAGTCCTGCTAAGATTGCAATAAATATTAACATCTCATTAATTTTGACAGGATTTTTTAATACAATCTTATTTACTATGTTTATAATTAGTGGTTTTATTACATTATCAATTATTGTGCCAATAAATATCATAGAATATAGTGCGATAAATATTGCTCCACTTAAATCACCAGCCCAATATATATACAAACTCACAGGCACCCAAATGATAGCACCACCAACGACAGGTATAATTGATGCGATACCATATAACATGCCAAATAAGATTCCACTAAATCCAAAAAATGACGCTATCACTCCAAAGCTAAATCCTTGAAGTATCATTGATATGATTGTGCTAAAAAATACTACTTTTAACACTCCGCTTACTTCTTCTAAAATCTCTTTGCTATCGATTTTATCAAAAGGTATTATGTCAATAATATAATCTCTTAGTAAGATACCATAGTAATAAAATAGATATAGAAATATTAGTATAAAAATAGAATCTGTAACAAAATTTATCCCTACTTTTCCTATCTTGCCACTAAAATTTACAGCATAGCTTATAATTGTATTGATATTAATTGATGTGATAAAGTCTATTGCATTATCTTTTAGGGCTGATGGGAATTGTTCTAGTAATTCTATACTTTTTATTTTTGATTCATTTATGAATTTTGATAGTTCTTCAATATTGATATTTGCAATATCGTGTATCATGTTGTTTATGACTAATGCAAGGGGAAATATGAAGATTCCAAGAAATATTACGATAGTTAGAAATGATGAAATAAAATTGTATTTTATGAATTTATCTACAAATTGTTTTAACCCAAATGTAGCCACACATAATAACAAAGCTACTAATAGATTCATCAAAAATGGTTTATATAGCTGTAATATCCAATAAAATGTAAATGCAAAAATAATCCAAAAAAAATATTTTTGTTTCAATTTTTACTCCTAAAACAAATCATTGTTTGCAATACCTAATAAATCATAAGCTTTTTTTGTAGCAATTCTCCCTTTTGATGTTCGCTCTACATAATTATTTGCTAAAAGATAAGGTTCTATTACATCTTCTATAGTTCTTTCATCTTCACTCAAACTCGCAGAAATAGTGCTAAGACCAAGAGGTTTTCCTCTTGCCTTGACTAATAAATCCAAAAATGCCAAATCTAGCTCATCAAAGCCATTTGCATCGACTTTAAGCTCATTTAGTGCTTTTAATGTAGTATCAATACTTATAGAATCTTCATCATAATATTCACTAAAATCACGAATCCTTTTTAGCAATCTAAGTGCAATTCTAGGTGTCCCCCGCGATCTTTTTGCTATTTCATCACTAGAATCTTGCATGATAGATTTATTTAATTTTTTTGCTGCAAGATTAATTATTTTGGATAATTCACCTTGTTCATAAAACTGCATTCTAAAAGTCATACCAAATCTATCTCTAAGTGGATTACTAAGCATTCCAGCTCTAGTTGTAGCTCCAATTAGCGTGAATTTTTCTATATCTACTTTTATAGTTTGTGCAGCAGGTCCAGATCCAATTATAATATCTAATCTAAAATCTTCCATAGCAGAGTAGAGAATCTCTTCTATATTGCTTCCTAGACGATGAATCTCATCAATAAACAATATATCACCTTTATTTAGATTTGTTAGTATGGCTGCTAAATCGCCACTTTTTTCAATCATAGGTGCAGAAGTGACTTTTATATTTGTATTCATTTCATTTGCAATAACAAAACTTAGTGTAGTTTTACCAAGTCCAGGAGGTCCAAAAAGTAATATATGATCTAAAAATTCACCTCTTTTTTTACTTGCGCTTATTGCTATATGAAGATTTTTTTTGATATTTTTTTGCCCTATGTATTCATTGAAGTTTTGAGGTCTAAGGGAGCTTTCTTCTTTTTCCTCAAAAGATATTTTTTCAACCTCTACTATTCTCTGCATTAATAGCTTTCATCATCATTTGGAAATCGTAAATTTTTGACATCATCTGCATATTGTTTTATTGATTTTTTTAATAGTTCTTTTCCATTTAGATATTGGCGGACAAATTTTGGTTTAAACTCATCAAAAAATCCAAACATATCACTCCAAACTAAAATCTGCCCATCTGTATGATTTCCACTTCCAATGCCAATAGTTGGTATTTTTAAATTCTGTGTAATATCTCTAGCTATATCGCTTTTTGTTCCCTCAATGAGTAAGGAAAACGCTCCTGCATCTTGAAGTTTTAATGCAAGCTCTAGCATAGAATCTTTTTCTTCTTTGCTTTTGCCTTTTATCTTATATCCACCTTCAAACCTATAAAATTGTGGCATAAGCCCTATATGTGGCATAGTTGCTATACCATTATCGCTTAGCATTTTTACCATATCAATCTTGTTTTCATTTACTTCTATTTTGATTGCATCCGCCCCACCTTCTTTATATAGCTTTGTTGCATTTTTTAGAGCAGATTTATTTGTATTGTATGAACCAAATGGCATATCAGCGATCAATAATGATTTTTTGACTACTTTTGATACTGCTTGTGTATGGTATATCATAGAATCTAAGCTCAATGGAATCGTATCTTTATTTCCACCAAAACTCATTGATAAGCTATCACCAACTAATATCATATCAACTTCGCCATCAAAAATTCTAGCAAACAAGGCATCATAAGCGGTAA
Source organism: Helicobacter sp. MIT 99-5507 (assembly GCF_003364295.1). NCBI lineage: Bacteria > Pseudomonadati > Campylobacterota > Epsilonproteobacteria > Campylobacterales > Helicobacteraceae > Helicobacter > Helicobacter sp. MIT 99-5507. Next base: position 126,499 of record NZ_NXLO01000002.1, on the reverse strand, counting down.
TTGATGTAATTTTGCCATTTCCTTTTAGTTTTTGAAAAGTAGAAATTGTAACTTTCATTTTATTCTCTCTTATTTAGGTGCTATAAGAATCTTAGCTAAGATTCTTATAAAATTTTATAGCACACCTTGATCAATCATAGAATCTGCGACTTTTCTAAATCCAGCGATATTTGCACCAACTACTAAGTTTCCTTCAGCATTAAATTCTTTTGCAGTTTGACTTGCATTATTAAATATATCTTCCATAATTTGATATAGTCTTTTATCAGTATATTCAAAAGTCCATGGTGTCATACTAGCATTTTGTGCCATCTCCAAGCCACTTACTGCTACTCCACCTGCGTTTGCAGCTTTACCTGGACCATAGCATATTTTTGCATTTATAAATTCATGAACTGCATCTATTGTAGAAGGCATATTTGCACCTTCGCTTACACATTTACAGCCATTTTTTAGCAATGCTTTTGCATCTTTTAAATTAAGCTCATTTTGTGTTGCACTTGGAAATGCTGCAAAACAAGGCACATGCCACACTGGGTTTATACCATCTTTGTATTTTGATACAGGTGTATATTGTGCATTTTTCTTTTCTTTTGCGTATGCTTCAAGGCTTAATCTTTTTACTTCTTTTATCTCTTTTAATAATGCTAAATCAATTCCATTTTTATCATAAATCATACCTTTTGAATCACTGATTGTTACCGGAATTGCACCTAATTGTTGTAATTTTTCAATTGTATATATTGCAACATTGCCACTTCCAGAAACGGTGCAAATCTTTCCTTCCAAATCCTCACCTTTTTCTTTTAGCATGTTTTGAGCGAAATATACACATCCATATCCTGTAGCCTCTGTCCTAACAAGGCTTCCACCCCAATTTAGTGCTTTACCTGTTAAGACTCCATCAAATCTATTTGTAAGTTTTCTATATTGTCCATAAAGATAGCCAATCTCTCTTCCACCTACGCCTATATCACCTGCTGGGACATCAGTATGAGCACCAATATGGCGGTAAAGTTCATTCATAAAAGCTTGGCAGAATCTCATAACTTCGCCATCACTTTTTCCTTTTGGATCAAAATCACTTCCACCTTTTCCACCACCCATAGCGAGTGTTGTTAGTGCATTTTTAAATATTTGTTCAAATCCTAAAAATTTAATTATTCCAGGATTTACACTTGGATGGAATCTAAGTCCTCCTTTGTATGGTCCTATTGCAGAGTTAAATTCGATTCTGCAACCTCTATTTACTTGAATCTTACCATCATCATCTACCCAAGTTACGCGAAAAAATATCTCTCTATCTGGTATAACAAGACGTTCTAAAATTGCATTTTGTTCATATTTATTATATTTTTTCAATATTGGTTCTAGAGATTCTGTTACTTCTTTTACTGCTTGATGAAATTCAAGTTGTACAGGGTATTTTTCTTTTATTAAATTATTTATATATTTGATGTATTTCATATTTTACTCCTAATTTTGAAATTACTACAATATTTCTAATCTTCTATATATTTCTTAAGATTCTTACCTACTCTAGGATGTTTTAGTTTTTTTATTGCACTAGATTCTATTTGTCTAACTCTTTCTCGTGTAACATTTAGCTCTTTTCCTATTTCTTCAAGAGTTCTATCGCTTTCATCATCTAAAAGCCCAAACCGCATTTTTATGACGGCTCTCTCTCTTTCATTTAGTTGCATTAATACTTCATCTATCTGTCCTCTTAAATCCTCCTTTAATACTTGTTCCATAGGTCCTATGGTGTTTTTATCCTCGACAAAATCGCCATATTTTCCATCTTCATCATTACCAATTGGTGCATCAAGACTGATTGGTTCTTTTGTCATTTTGATAACATTTTTGATTTTATCTGCTGGAAGTGATACTTCTTTTGCAATGTATTCTATATCTGGTTCTTTTCCATATTTTTGTATGTAATCTCTTTGGGTTTTATTTATTTTATTTACGGTGTCAATCATGTGAATAGGAATTCTAATTGTTCGTGCTTGGTCTGCAATAGCTCTACTTATTGCTTGTTTTATCCACCAAGTAGCATATGTTGAGAATCTATAATCTCTTTTATATTCAAATTTATCCACAGCTTTCATTAATCCAATATTGCCTTCTTGTATCAAATCAAGAAATGGCAAACCTCTATTTGTATATTTTTTTGCATTTGATACAACAAGTCTTAGATTGCTTTTTGCCATTTTATTTTTGGCTTTATCTACTATTAATTTTCCTCTTTTGATTTGTTCTAGAATCTCTTTTAATTTTTTTTCATCAAGATTAAAACTATCTTTTGAAGCTTCTTTTGTTTGAAGTAATTTTTTAATTTCTACATAAGTACTCACCATCGTAGTTTCAGGGACTGCTTGAGCGATATCAGCTTTTGACATATTTAATATATTTGATAATATTTTTTTATGATTTTCAATAAGTGTTTCATTGAATAATGGTAGTCTATATTCAAGTCGTTTCATTTCTTTTTCAAAGCTTTCATCGCCTTTGACTACATTTTCCATAATCTTTACTATTTCTGTAATCAACTTACTTGTTGGTCCAAGTGCTACTAATTTTTCTTTTAATACCTCTTTTTTATGTGCTAGTAATAGTATATGTCCTAAATCATTTGGATCTTGCGGGACTATTTCTAATGCTTTTAATCTTTCTTTTTTAGCTTTATCTAGTTCTTTAAAAGCTGCGATGATAACTTTTACTCTCTCGCTATCTTTTGATGATATTTTTTCATTACTTTTTTCTTCATCATCTTCATTTTCATCACTATCACCATCATCAAAAGAATCTTTATCTTCAAAATTTTTAAATAATTCTTTTACTCTTCTTTCTCTATTAATCAATGCATCTCTATAATTGTAGATAAAATCCGTTAGATATGGCACTGAACATATCGCATCAATGATGATATTTTCACCAGTTTCTATATTTTTTCCAAGTTCTCTTTCTTCTTCTTTTGTAAGGAGCTGGATTTGTCCCATTTCTCGTAGATACATTCGCACAGGGCTATCGCTTCTACTCCATTCTAAAGATTCTCTTTCTTTTGCAAGGTCAAATTCATCTTCTAGATTTTCATTTATTTGTTTTTGTTTATTTTCTTTTTCTAAAACTTTTTCTTCATAGTTGAGTTGTTTTGCTAATTCTGATGAGCTAAGAAATGTTTTTTTATATTTTTTTGCTAATTCTTGAATCTTTTTTATCTGTGCAGCTGTAGCAGGTTTTTTTAAGATTGAAGCGATTTCTTCATATGCTATAAATTCGCCATCTTGTTGAAATAATTCTACTAATTGTTCTGTTGTTGATTTTGCTTCATTGGATCTAGACATTGTCATATTCCTTAATGGAAGTTTTCTAAAGGGGCTCGATTATACTATTTTAATATTAAATATAAACTTATAATATCTAAGTATTATCTAAAACCCCAATTTTGCTTTGCTTCATCAATCATTGTTTTTTTTATCTCGCTAACCATAACACCTTCTTTATTGCCTAGCATATCTCCTAGATTCCCATCAGGCAATGCAATAAAAGAATCTCCATAGAATTTCCAAATAATATTATCTTCTATATAGTTTCCTACTCTATTTACCCTAACTACAAAACAATTATTTAAAAAACTTCTAGTTTGAAGCAAACGAATCCATCTATCATTAGAGCCAAATGTGCTTGCAGTAGGCACTATCACGACATCTACATTTTTCTTTTTTAGTTTTATCCATAATTCATCAAAATGTGTTTCAAAACCAAATAATACGCTTATATTTAATCTATTGATTTTAAAAATTAGTGGTTCTTTTGCTTTCAAATCATTGCTAAAAAAACTCTTTTCATTCCAATGTTCCATTTGCATTAATCTTTGTGATTGATAAAAATTGGTTTTTTTTTCATCAATAACTATGATACTTTTAAAGATTTTATTATCTTTGCATTCATAAATAGGAGCAATAATCGTTGTTTTATATTTTGTAGCAATATTTTTTAGATACGATTCTAGTGCTAAAAAATCCTTATTCAATTTATTATAATTTGGCTTTAGTTCTTTAAAAAATGGATTTAATACATATTCACCAAGCACAATTAGATCTATATCTTTTTTCTTGCAAAAGTTGTTTAGATATTTATTAAAAGATTTATCATTTGGTTTGATATTTTCAAATTGTGAGATTAGAATCTTCATCTAATTCCCTTTTGTCTATATTTTCTTGTTCTATTGAAGAATCTTTTATCTCTTCATATTGCACTTTTGCTTCTTCTAACATTTTTTGTGCTTCTTTTAGATTGTCTATACCTTCTTTGTATAGTTTCATTCCATCTTTTAGGCTTAGTTCATTTTTATTTAGAGATTCTAAGATTTCTTTTACTCTTTGGACTTTTTGTTCAAATTCCATATTTGCTCCTATGAGAAATTTCACTTATAATAATCATATAAATATCGTTTGGCTCTAGGATTCTACCACTTTCAAATATTGTATTTATAAAAATATCATATTTATTTTTCTATTTATCCATGATAATTAGGTGCTTCTTTTGTGATATCAACATCATGCACATGAGATTCTCTAAGTCCAGCACTAGTGATTTGAACAAATTCTACTTTATTCCAAAGACTTGGAATATCTTTACTTCCTAAATACCCCATAGAACTTCTTAACCCGCCTTCAAGTTGGAATATAATATCTGCAATTTTTCCTCTATATGGAACTCTACCTTCAATACCTTCTGGCACTAGTTTTTCTTTTGCAACACCTTCTTGAAAATATCTATCGCTACTTCCTGAAGTCATTGCACCAATACTTCCCATTCCACGATAGCTTTTATATTGTCTTCCTTGATATATCACAATATCACCTGGAGCTTCTTCGCAACCTGCAAGTAAGCTTCCTATCATAACACAGCTAGCACCAAGTGCAATTGCTTTTGCTACATCGCCTGAATATTTTATACCACCATCTGCAATAATAGGAATATTATGTTTTTTTGCTTCACTTGCACAATCCATAATAGCAGAGATTTGAGGCATTCCAACTCCAGCTATGATTCTAGTGGTACATATACTTCCTGGTCCAATACCTACTTTTATTCCATCTGCTCCAGCATTGATTAAATCCCTTGTTGCTTCTTTTGTGACTACATTTCCAACGATAAGTTCAACACTTAATTGTTTTTTAATCAATTCTATAGTTTTTAGCACATTTAATGAATGCCCATGTGCAGAATCTAGCACTATCACATCAACGCCAGCTTCAGCCAATGCCCTTGCTCTTTCTACTTGAAATACTCCAATAGCAGCACCAACTCTAAGTCTTCCAAAATCATCTTTATTTGAGTTTGGATACTCAATTCGTTTTTGTATATCTTTTATAGTGATTAAGCCTTTTAGTATATTGTTTTCATTGACTATTGGAAGTTTTTCAATTTTGTGGCTATGCATAATATCTTTTGCGACTTCAAGACTTGTATTTTCTTTTGCAGTAATTAGAGGTGCTTTTGTCATCACTTCACCTACTTGCTTACTTAAATCACTCTCAAATCTGGTATCTCTATTTGTTAGGATTCCAATGAGTTTGCCATCTTTATCAACAACAGGGACGCCAGAGATTTTATAATTATCAGTTATTAGCTTTGCATCTGCTAGAGTTCTATCAGCTTGAATATATATTGGATCATTTATTACGCCACTTTCACTTTTTTTAACTTTTTTTACTTCATTTATTTGTGCGCTTGTATCCATATTTTTATGAATGATTCCAATTCCACCCATTCTAGCTATTGAGATTGCAGTTCTATGTTCTGTAACGGTATCCATCGCAGCACTCACAAAAGGTGAATTTAATGTTATATGTTTTGTTAGATTTGTTTTTAGATTCACCTCTTTTGGCAATACTTCAGAATATGCAGGAATTAATAAAATGTCTTCAAAAGTTAGTGCCTTTTTGATTTCTTTCATTTATTCTCCTTTTAAGTTAGATTCTACATTTAATGCCAAGTCAAGAATATCTTGTTCTTTAAAATGATTACCGATAAATTGCATACCAATAGGTAAATTTGTAGTGCTTTTATCAACAGGAATGCAGATTCCGCAAAGTCCAGCAAGATTTACACCAATAGTATAAATATCACTTAGATACATTTCTAAAGGGGTGCATTTTTCACCTAGCTTTGGTGCAACATTTGGTGCAATAGGGCTTAAGATGATATCAACGCTTTTAAAAATTTCACTATATTGAAAGCTTATATAATCTCTAACTTTTTGTGCTTTTAGATAGTAGGCATCATAATATCCACTTGATAATACAAAATTTCCTATTAGAATCCTTCGTTTTACTTCTTCTCCAAAACCTTTGCTTCTAGTTTGTATATATAAGTCTTTTAGATTCGTAGCATTGCTTGCCCTATTTCCATACCTGATTCCATCAAATCTCGCTAGATTGGAGCTAGCTTCTGCCATAGAAGTTATATAATAGCTTGATATTGCAAAATTGCTATCTATTAAATCGATTTCTTTTATATTATGTCCCAATTTAGTTAGCTTATCGACTAAATTGCTATATGCTGATGCAATATCATCATTTGCTTCTTTTATAGCATTTTTTAGGATTCCAATAGTGAATTTTCTGTCTTTGTTTAGATTGTTAAATGTGCTATTTGTTGGTGTGTTTTTATTGCTTGTAGAATCCATTCTATCATAGCCTTTTATATAATCAAATAGCAAAGCACAATCTTTTACATCTTGTGTTATTGGTCCTATTTGATCTAGACTTGAGCTATATGCTACAAGTCCATATCTGCTTACACTTCCATAAGTTGGCTTTAATCCTACACAGCCACAATACCCAGCAGGTTGTCTTATAGAACCGCCAGTATCACTTCCAAGTGCAGCGATTGCAAGTTTTCCTGCTACTGCTGCGGCACTTCCACTGCTGCTACCCCCAGGAACTCTTGTATTATCCCTTGGATTTTTTGTAGCTCCATATGCACTAGATTCTCCTGTGCTTCCCATGGCAAATTCATCCATATTTGCTCTACCAAATGGAACTAAATTATTTTGTTTTAGTTTGTTTATCACACTTGCATTATATGGAGACTTATAGCCTTTTAAGATATTGCTTCCACAAGTGATTTCCCAGCCTTTTACATTTATATTGTCTTTTATGAGTATTGGGATTCCGCTATTATTTATATCAAGTGAGGTTTCATCTATTATGTAGGCATTTAAGTTAGAGTTTTTTAAATCTTGCAAGATTTTGCTTTTGATTTCTTTTAATTCTTCTTCTTTTAGTTTGATTGCTTCTCTTAATTTTATCATCATAACTCCATTTTAAAAATGCCATAGAATTATAACTTTTATTTCTATTTTGCTACTTAAAATCAATCTAGTATTTGCATATTAAAATTAGAATCAAATCTATCATAAAATGCAAAATTTGCATAATCTAATCCATCACTAGATTCTAATTCTAAGACATCTAGCATTGCATTGTCTTGTAAATTTCTAGCCAATTTGAATTGCTTTTTGTTATTTACTACGCCAATTTTTATAATATTTTTATTTTTTGATACATAAAGAAAAGTTTTAAAGCTAGTATCATTTAAATCTAGTGCAATTGAATCTGCATTTAAATCTTTAAAGATTCTATCAATTTTGATATTTCTTAGCTGCGTAAATGGCTTTTTTGCATTAAAAAATTTAGAATAGAATCTATCATTTTTTGATTTTTTATAGGATAAATGTATTTTATGTATAAATTTTCCACCACCATTTTTATATATATTATCAATATCGCACAAGATTCCACTAATCCCAACGCTAAAAGCCATATATGCAATATGAGGTGTTAAGCTATTGTGATAAATGATACTTTTGATATTTGTAGGAATTTTTGTAAATAGATAAAAGCAATCATATAGATTTTTGCAATCAATTAAAAATATACAATCATCTAATTTTGCGTATTTTAAATAAGATTCTAAATCATTTTCATCTTTAATCTTTAGTATTTTTGAGCCTTTATATCTATCAAAGAATTCAAAATTTTGATGATAAAATATTTTATAATTATTTTTTGTGTTTATTTCATCACTAATGATATTTATCCCCATATCAAGTAGTTTTTTTGCTTCATTTGTATTGTTTGTTTTGCTAAAGATTATTTTGTTTTCCATTTGTTACCATCAATTTATATTATGAAAACTAACATTATTGTAGAATTTGGTTTTAAAAAATATAAAAGGTTTTATTTGATTATTGTAGTTGTAGTTGATTGCTTTGTAGATAAGAGTAATGGAACAGCAGTTAGTGCAAATAATTTAGTCCAAACACTAAGGCAAAAAGGGCATAAAGTCCGTGTTGTAGCACCATATATTGAAGGTAAAGATGCATATAGAGTAGATGAAAGATACATTCCACTTGTTACTGAAATATCACATAAACAGCATATGCATTTTGGTAAAGCTGATAAAAAAGTATTAAAAGAAGCGTTTAGAGGCGCTGATATAGTGCATTTTTTCTTGCCTTTTAAACTTGAAATTATTGGTGTAAAAATTGCAAAAGAAATGAATATTCCATTTATTTGTGGATTCCACCTCCAACCTGAAAATATCACATACAATGCGCATTTAAGGCATATTCCTTTTATTCATCAATTTATATTTTGGCTATTTAAATATAGAATCTACAAATATACAAAATATATTCATTGCCCTTCAAATTTAATTGCTGATGAATTAAAAAAGCATAATTACAAAGCAAATTTATGTGTAATCTCAAATGGCTTTACCCCTCGTCTTAAAAAAATAGCAAAAAATAAAATTGATGATTTCTTTCATATCACAATGACTGGTAGATACACGCAAGAAAAGCGGCAGGATTTGCTTATTGAAGCAGTGCATTTAAGTAAATATGAAAAACAAATAAAGCTCCATATAAAAGGACTTGGACCAAGAGAAGAAGAATACAAAAAACTTGCCTCAAAGCTTACTTTTGGTGCGGATTTAGGATTTGTAAGTGATGATGAACTCTCAAAACTATATTCTTATACAGATTTATATGTGCATACTTCTGATGTTGATATAGAATCTATTGCTACACTAGAGGCTATTTCAAATGGCATTACACCAATTATATCAGATAGTAAAACTTCGGCTACAAAGCAATTTGCAATAAATGATGATTGTTTGTTTAGGGCAGGAGATGCAAAAGATTTATCAAAAAAGATAGATTATTTTATAGAAAATAGAGATTATTTAAAGGAATTGAGTATTAAATATGAAAGTGTAGCCCAAAAATATGACTTATCATTTTGTGTTGATAAAATGATAGATCTATATAAAGAGGCTATTTTTGATTTTAAAGCATAGTTTTTGTTATTTTGCTTCCCATTTATATTTTTTCCATACATCTTGTGCTTGTTTTGAATTTATAAAATCTATAAATTTTTGTGCTGCATTTTTATTGTTGCTTGTTTTTGTTATGGCAATCTCTGTGGCTCTATAAATTACATTTGATGATTTTAGTGATATAAATTTTGCCCACTTGTCCTGCACCATCTACTACCATTATTTTTATACCTTTTTTAAGTAAGTCATCAAAACTTTTGATATTTTTTGGATTGTTTGGGCGCACTATAATCCCTGCTTCTCTTATATTTAGCACATTTACATCATTGCTTGATAATTGATTTGGCATTGTTTTAATAAAACTATCCATCATCGCAGAACTACCTGAATATATAATATCTGCATCTAATTTTGCCTTTTCAATCCACTGCGATGTAGGACCAGCTATGATTTTGACTTTTTCATTACTGGTTTTGTTGAATTCTTGTGCTAATTCTTTTAAAACTGGTGCTGGACCTCCTGGACCATATACTAATACATCCCTGTATAAAACGCTACTTGTGAGTAATATGATTGGTAAAATAATTTTTTCATTGTTTGCTCCTTGTGTAAAATAGGCTGGAATTGTAATTAAACATTGTTAATATTTTTAGAAGTTACTTTTATAATCTGTAATATTTTTGTATGTGATTAAAAAGCAAGTCGTATTTTTATTTGGATTAAAAGATTCTATTGTATGAAAATATGTGTCAATTAGAACTTTTGTAGAAGAATATTCATCGCAATCTTTATTCTTACTATTTCCAACGATTCCATAATTATCAAGAGCCGATTCACTCCAACTCCAACTATTTTGTAGATTTGGTATTAATCTTGCTATCAGCGGATATTGTATTTTACTTTTTGCAATAACAGGATTTACTCCTGAATGCCCTAATGTTTTTATATTAAATTTAGATTCTACTTCCATATGGCTTGTATCTAAAAATTTGCCTAAATCATTTAGCATGATAGTCCATCTAAAAGTTTCATAATCATTTTGTGCTTTTAAACTTTGTCCATAATAATTTGCAAACATTATTAGATAATGAACAAAAATAATAATCAATATGCTAGAGAGAATCTTTCCTTTGTATATAGAATACAGACTCAAAATCCCTACAAATACTCCAAACCCAATAAAACTTCGTGGATCAAAAGTTGGTGTTATGATGATTAGATATAGTCCAAATGAAAGGATAAAGAGTATTATTAATGTAATTATGCTAAGAAAAAATGCCAAAAATTTATTTATCTTTGCATTTAAGATTGATTTTGCAACAAATATAAAAGCAAATCCAAATACTAAATGCAAATATACTCTACTACCCCCGCCCATATCGCTATATATAGTTTTTATATAATTTGTTATGTGTTTATCAAGTCCAATTAGAAAATACTTAAGTGGCAATATATGTGTATTTGCATAAGTTGCTTCTGGATTGTAAATCATAAGATACAAGATTCCAACAATAAGATATGAAATGCAAAAACAAAGAAGAATCCTAAAAGCCTCTTTTATATCTTTCTCTAAAATCTTTATAAATGCTAGAAAAATAGAGATCATCATATAAATTCCGCTACTTGCTTGATAGCTTGTAAGCATTATTAAAAGTCCAATAATTGATGTAATAACAAAAATCTTTTTGTATCGAATAAAAAGAAAAGGAAATATGCTTGCAAATACACTTAATGCCATGAGAGGGGCATCAAACTTATATGATAGATTCTCTAAATAATAAGGTGAAAGTCCTATGCTTACGCTTGCAAGTAAGGCGATTTTACTATTTAGGAGTTTTTTATCGATTGTTTTTAGAAAAATAATAGATGATATGCTAAGTAGAAAAATACTGATAAATAAACTATATGGAAATGTTACTACAAAATAATCGCTATTTAAGCTAAGTATAGAAGCTGCGATAGTAGAGCTATGTCTATTCCACCAAAAAAATGCAAATGTTCCATAAAGGATTCTATCTCTATCATCTATGTAGTTAAAATTTGCAAGTATTAACGCAGCTAAACCAACCAAATAAATAATAAAAACAAATAATATTTTGTATTTATAGTTTAGTAATTGTTTTAGTTTTGCTAAAAATATTAAATCCAATCTTAGTATTTTTACATTCAAGCTTATAATATCCTTGTTTTAAGAAATATATTCGATGAAATAATGAGGGCGATTTTTGCCTTGCTCGTAGATTCTAGCGATATATTCGCCAATTATTCCAAGTAGCATTATTTGCAATCCTCCAAAAAATGCTATCAAAGTAACGATGCTTGGATATCCTTTTACATCATTTCCAAAGGCAAGTGTATTTATCATGATATGGATTCCATAAATTGATGAGAGGATAAAAATCACAAAGCCAATTAGTGTAATGATTTTTAGTGGGATGGTAGAAAAGCTTACAATCCCTTCAATTGCATATAAAAATAGCTTTAAAAAATTCCATTTAGAATTTCCTTGGTATCTCTCTATATAGTCATATTCTATTGTTTCTTTTTGAAATCCTATAAATTCAAATATAGCTTTTGAGAATCTATGATATTCATTTATTTGCAATATACATTGTAGTGCATCTCTATGAATTAGTCTAAAATCTCTTACACCAGATTCTAATTTTATTGGAGATAAAATATTATTGATTTTATAAAACACTTCGCTAAAAAATGCTCTAAATGCAGAATCTCCACTCCTATCTCTTCTTTTTGCAGTAATTAGCTTTAATTCTCCATTGCTATTTTTGTATTTTTCAATCATCTCTAATAATAATTCTGGTGGGTCTTGCAAATCACAATCCATAATACAAGTCAAGATACTTTTACTTTCTTTTAGTCCTGCGAGCATTGCGGCTTCTTTGCCAAAATTGCGAGAGAATTTTATAAGTTTTATATTTTTGTTATTTGCTTGAAGTTTTTTTATCTCATTTATTGTATTGTCTTTGCTTCCATCATCAATAAATATAAAATAAACTTCATTTAGATCATATTTATAATTAGTCTTCCCCCCCCCATAAGCACATTTTGGACTTTTGTATAAAAGTTTTGTATATTTTGTTCTTCATTAAAGCAAGGAATAATAATGCTTAAATCTATTTTATCCATCATTTTACTCTATGTTAAATTTGACAACATGTAGGCATATCAAAGCTAATCTCAAAATCTCGCTCCTTCCATCCTTTAAATCCACCAATAAGAATTGCTACATTTTCATATCTAAGTTTCTTAGCCCATATTGCAGCAGTTATTGCGACATTTTCTCCATTATCATAAAATATAATTTCTTTTTTTCTATCCCCTAAAAAATCTATAAATTTATCTTTACTTCCTTTTGTATCTTTTTCCCAGATTCCACTAAAGTTGTTGCTAAATTCAAAATTTTTTGCATTTTTTATAAAACCAAGTATATAGATTCCTCTAGGGATTGCAGCAATAATTTGCAAATCACCGCCACTTTCAAGCTTATCTTTTAGCTCTTTTGTAGTTATTAAGCGATAATTATTTTCTTTTGCATGTTTTATTTGCATTTGGGCTATTTCTCTTTCTTGTGAATTTAGAGATTCTAAATGATTGATATTTTCTTCTATGTCTATAAATGATATTTTTTCATCACAGCCAATAAATAACAAAATAGCTACAAATAAAATCAATTTTTGCATAGACAATCAATCTCGCTTTGTATTTTTGCTAATTTTTCTTTTGTTTGATTTAGTGCGTTTTGATTGGATTCTATTAGCTCTTTTGGGGCATTTTTGATGAAATTTTGATTGCTAAGCATAGAATCTAGCTTTTCTATCTCTTTTAAGATTTTTTCTTTCTTTTTATTTAGTTTTGCTTTGATTTCATCAAGATTTATTTTATCTGTTGGGATGTAAATCTCGCAAAATTCACCAATATCAAATATTGTATTTTCTATTTTTTCACCAACAAATTCGATATTTTCACATTTACTTAGTTTTGGAATAAAAGTCTTTAATATGTCTTTATTTACTTCTTTATTTAGTTTGATATAGCAAAGTGGTATGCTTTTGTTTGCAAAATCAATGACGATTTTTGCCCGCCTTATGCTTGTAACTATATCTTTAATCATCTCAAATTCTATTACATCATCTATATTTTTATTATATGTTGGGAATTTCTCTATCATAATAGATTTTGAAGATTCTAGATTTGTGTTATTTATTTTATGATATGCAAATTCGCTCAAAAATGGCATAAATGGATGCAATAATTTCATAGCATCTCTAAAGATTCCACCAAGTTCAAATACAGCATTTTTATCTGCTTTTACAAATTCAATTCCCCAATCACAAAAATCATTAAACAAGAATCTATAAATACAACTTGCTGCATCATTAAATCTATAAGATTCTAGGGCATTCCTCATGTCATTAATACAAAGATTGAATCTATAATTTATATGCATTCCAAGTGGAGAGGTGATATCTTTTGGATTTATAAAAGCTTTATTTTCATCTTGCTGATTTCTATACATTATTAGAAAATTTAGTGCATTTAGAACTTTTGTAGCAAGTGCATTTCCTATGCTCATCGCATTTTTGCTTATCCTTATATCTCTCCCAGCAATGCAATTAAAACTAAGCGTAAAGCGTAAAATATCACTACTATATTCTTGTATAAAGACAAGCGGATCTAAGACATTGCCTTTTGATTTGCTCATTTTTCTACCAAATTCATCACATACCAAAGCATGTAAATATATATCTTTAAATGGCAATTTACCAAGTAGATTTTCTCCGCTAAATAGCATTCTTGCAACCCAGAAAAATAAAATATCAAAGCTTGTTATAAGTAGATTATTTGGGTAAAAATCATTTAAATCATTTTCATTATATAAAGATTCTGCATTATCTTTATTTCCCCAACCAAGTGTGCTAAATGCCCAAAGTCCAGAGCTAAACCAAGTATCAAGCACATCTTCATCTTGTCGCATTTCTTTTCCGCAAGATTTACATATCTCACTATCATTTTGACTTGCTATTTTTATCCCACAAGAATCACAATAAAATATAGGTATCCTATGCCCCCACCAAAGTTGCCTACTAATGCACCATGCTCTAAGTTCATTCATCCATGCATTGAAATTATTTAGCCATTGTTTTGGATAGAATCTTGCATCGCCATTATTTACTTTTTTTATCGTTTCTTTTGCAATATCTTGCTTTACAAACCATTGTTTTGATATGTATGGTTCTACGATATTACCGCAGCGATAGCATTTACCTACTTGATTTGTATAATCTTCTATTTTTTCTATAAATCCATTTTCATTTAGTTTTGATACTATCGCTTCTCTTGCGCTAAGACGTTCCATTCCACAAAATTCACCACAATGTTCATTTAAGATTCCAAATTTATCAAATATGCTTAAAAATTCTAGATTATGTCTAAGTCCTACTTCATAGTCATTTGTATCATGAGATGGGGTGACTTTTACTACACCACTTCCAAATTCCATATCAACATAAGAATCTGCAATGATTTTTATTTCTTTGCCAACAAGTGGGAGGATAACAATTTTACCTATTAAATGTTTGTATCTAGAATCTTGTGGATTTACCATCACTGCTGTATCGCCAAAATAAGTTTCTGGACGAGTTGTAGCAACTACTACATAATCATTACTATCTTTTATAAAATATCGCATGTAGTAGAGTTTTGTTTTATTTTCTTCAAATTCTACTTCTATATCAGATAATGCGCCATCGTGAGTGCACCAATTTACCATATAATCACCTTGATAAATCAGTCCTTTGTTATACCAGGTTACAAATGCTTTTTTTACAGCATTTTGCAATCCTTTATCCATAGTAAAACGCAATCTTTTCCAATTTGGTGAAGCACCTAGTCTTTTAAGCTGTGAGATTATTGTTCCGCCACTTTCTTCTTTCCATTTCCATACAGCTTTTAGAAATTCATCTCTTCCTATGTCTTCTTTTTTTATACCTTTTGCTAAAAGCTGTCTCTCAACTACATTTTGTGTAGCAATTCCTGCATGATCGATTCCTGGTTGCCAAAGCACTCTATATCCATCCATTCGCTTAAATCTGGTGATTATATCTTGAAGAGTGTAAGTTAGTGCATGTCCCATATGCAATGCACCTGTAATATTTGGTGGAGGCATCATGATGCAGAAATTTTTACCATTTTGAATGTCTTTATTTGAATCTAATTCAAAATATCCTCTATCTTCCCATATTTTATAAATTTTCTCTTCTAAAATTTGAGGGTTATATTTTTCTATTTCATTTTTTTCTTGCATATTTTAGAGCCTTAATTTTTTTGGTATAAAAATTGCTTAACTAGATTTGTAATTTTGGAGTTTTTATTTTATCCAAAAATAAATTAATACTAGGAATGCAGTGTGGTTTTTGACTTAGTTTCGCCAATACTTGGCTTTGAAGATGTTAGTTTATTAGAGTTTAATAAAATTGATGATTGTTTTGCAAATATTAATAGTAAAGAGGGTTATACTTGGACTTTGGTAAATCCATTTTTGCTTAAATCGTATTCTTTTGAGATTCCATATTATGCAAAGATTCTGCTAGATTTAAAAGATGACAGTCAAATTGAAATTTATTGTATGCTTGTATTGCAAAATCCACTTGAAGATTCTAAGGTGCAATTTATTGCCCCAATAATTTTTAATCATACAAATAAAAAAGCAATTCAATTAGTGCTATCTCCATTGCATTATCCACAATTTTCAAAACTAGAATCTCTAAAATTGTTTGCTAAATAATTGCCATTAAGTTTATTAAATAAAGAGCAGTTAGATGCTGCTTGTGCTCCTTGTGGATACAATCTAATTATAGCTAGTGCTGGCACTGGAAAAACTTCTACTATAGTTGGCAGGATTGCATATTTATTGCAAAATGGTGTAGAGGCAAATAAGATTATGTTGCTTACTTTTACAAATAAAGCTTCAAGTGAGATGATAAAACGACTAGAATCTTATTTTCCAAAAGATATCTTAAAAAATATCCAAGCAGGCACATTTCATGCTATCGCATATAGGTATCTAAAGGATAATCACAAGATTCTACTAAAGCAACCAAAAGAATTAAAAGTCTTGCTTAGAAGTATTTATAACAATAGAATCTTTAGTGATATTGGCTCATCTCCACCATATAAAGCAGATTATTTGTATGATTTATTTTCACTTTATTTAAATAGCTCTAGTGGTAGTTTTGTTGATTTTATAATAAATTATTCTAGTGAGCATGAAATCTATGCTCCAATCTATGATGATGTATTTATGGAGTTTATGGAATTAAAAAAATATTATAACTACGCATCTTATGATGATTTACTGCTTTTATATCGGGATTTGATAAAAGAAGATTCTATGTATTTTGAGGAGATTTTAGTTGATGAATACCAAGATACAAATTATTTGCAAAATAGCATTATATTCAATACAAAGGCAAAATCTCTTTTTTGTGTAGGCGATTATGACCAAAGTATTTATGCTTTTAATGGTTCTGATATAGGGATAATTGCATCATTTAAAGATAGATGTAGCAATGCAAATATATTTAGTTTGACTAAAAATTATCGCTCAAGTAGCAAAATATTAGATATTGCAAATAAAGTCATTTCAAATAATCCTAGAATCTATCCAAAACATTTAGAAGTTTTAAAAGATGTGAAAGATTCTATAGTTGAAGTGCTAAAATTTGAGGACACAAAAGAGCAATATCAATTTATAGCAAGGCATATTAGAGATTCTAAAACAAATCTAAATAATATTGCAATAATCTTTAGAAACAATGTAAGCTCTGATTATATAGAAGCAGCTTTGCGGGAACTTGGAATTGGTGTGAAGAAAAAAGGCGGTAGAAGCTTTTTTGAGAGTAAAGAAATCAGCCTTTTTATTGATATTTTAAATCTCTTTTTTAATAAGCATGATATGATGGCTTTTGTGCATGTATTGTCCATTGGAAATGGTATAGGGGAGAGTATCGCAAAAGATATTTATGATTGTCTTATCAATCTAGGTGATGGCGATATAAAAAAGGGATTATTTAATCCAAAAAATATAAAAAAGCCATATCAAAATAGATTAAAAAATGCACAACTTGGGCTATTTGATGATATATTTATAGAAGAAGATTCTGCTAGATTTAATAAAGCACTTAGTAAAAATTTTGCTTCTCATCTTTTGTTATCTCATCCAAAGTTAAAGATGGATAGTGCAATATTTTTAGATAAATTTTATAATCTATTTAATATGAAATATAATAGCCTTGATACGCTATTTAATGGTATTTTAAATAGTGATTTTTTTGGTGCAATAAAAGAAAGTGTAAGCATTAGTAGAATCAAAAATAAATACAAAATATTGCAAAAAGAAAAGATTGATGAGGAAAAAAATAATATCGATAGAAAAATAAAAATCCTATATAATCTATCAAAAAGCTATGATGATTTAGGAAGATTCCTCAATTCAATCACATTAAATAGCGCAGAATCTAGCAATGGCGATGGTGTAAATTTGCTTACAATTCATGCTTCAAAAGGTTTAGAGTTTGATGATGTATATGTGATAGATTTGATGGAGGGAAGATTCCCAAATATGAAACTTATATCTAAAAATGGAAGCTTAGAGGAAGAAAGAAGATTATTTTATGTAGCAGCTACTCGTGCCAAATACAATATATATTTTTCATATGCAAATAAAGATTCTATAAAAAATACTAATTATATTCCATCGATATTTTTAAAAGAAGCAGGGCTAGTTATTTAAAAAATCAATATAGCTTTAATTTAATATTTTTTTAAGTGCTTTTATATTTGCTAATTTTTTATAAGAAAATCTAGTGCATTTAAATAGCTCTTTGTTTTAGCTTTGTTTTGGTATGCAATATCAAATGCCACTCCATGATCCACTGATGAGCGTAAGATTGGCAAACCAAGCGTTATATTTATGCTTTCTTCAAAATAAAGTGCTTTTAGTGGAATTAGCCCTTGATCATGATACATTGCTATAAAAACTTGGTATTTTTTTCTATTTTCTTCACTAAATGCAACATCAGGAGAAATTGCACCAAAAAAAATATTTTTATTTAGTTTTTTATTTGTATATTCTATTGCCTTATTTATGATTTTATCTTCATTTCCTAGCACTCCGCCATCTCCAGCATGAGGATTTAGTCCTAGCACCAATGCTTTTTTGCATTTAAAGCTTTTATAAAATCGCTCAAAAAAATTACATAAGCTTTCAAATTCTATTTTGCTTGCCACTTTAGATAATGGAATATGATCACTAAATAATGCTACAAACATCTTTTTACAACCAAGCATCATTATTCCGCTATCATTAAAATAATGACTTAAAAAATCCGTATGCCCAACATAATCTATTCCTGCTAGATTCCATGCTTTTTTGTGTATAGGTAGAGTAAGCAAGGCGTCATTTTGTTTTTGTATAACAGAATCTAATGCACATTTTAAGCTAGTAAAGCTATACTCGCCACTTTCTTTTGTGATTTTTGCAGGATTTATTAGCTTGCAATCTTTATTTTTTATGGAATCTCTAAATTCTTTTGATAGATGTTTTTTGATATTTTTATTTTTAAAATCCTTTGGAATCTCTATTTTTAGAATCTTACTTGCAGCACTTAAAATCTCATCATCTACAAAATAAACAGGCTTGCATAGTTTTGATATTTTTTTATGTGATTTTAAGGCGATTTCTATACCTATGCCATTTATATCGCCAATACTAATTGCAATTTTTTTCATTTTTTTATTAAAGCTAGCATTTCTTTTATTGCATTTTCAAGTCCGCAAAATACTGCTCTTGCAATGATGCTATGCCCAATATTTAACTCTGTGATTTCATCTATTTTTACAATCTCGCCTACATTTTGATAGTTTAGTCCATGCCCTGCATACACTTCAAGCCCTAGATTTTTTGCAAATTTTGCACAATCATTTATATTTTTTAGAATCTCTTGATATTTTTGAAGCGGGTTTTTTATATCTAATTTATTGCAAGTAAGATTTAGATTTGTATTTAGTATCAAATAAAGATTACTAAAAAGCCCTGTATGTAGCTCGATAGCATCAGTGTTGCATTCTTTTGCTTTTTGTATTTCATCATCGCAAGCATCAATAAAAAGCGAAGTTTTAATACCACTATCTTTTATTTTTTTTACTACTTCTTTTATGTTATCTGTGATTTTCAATCCACCTTCTGTGGTGACTTCCATTCTATTTTCTGGCACTAATGTGATTGAATGAGGTTTTAGACTAATTAAATAATCAATGATTTGTTTATTTGTGCTAGATTCTATATTTATTTTTATTTGATGAGATTCTATGATTTTTCGCACATCATCATCATTTATATGTCTTCTATCTTCTCTTAAATGCAAAGTGATTTGGTCTGCCCCTGCATTTTTTACGATAAATATCGCCTCAAGAGGATCTGGATAATTTATCTTTCTTGCTTCTCTTAAAGTTGCTATATGATCTATATTTACACCTAATCTCAAAGCTAATCCTTTAATTTATCTTTTGTATAACTTCCTAGCCATTTTAATTTATTTTTCTTAAGTTCAAAGATTTCTTTTATATTGCAATCATCAATATGCCCTTCAAATTCTATATAAAACCAAAAGCTAAACCCTTTATTTTTATGCAAAGGACGAGATTCTAGCTTTATTAAATTTATATTTTTTTTATTAAATTCATAAAGTAGTTTTGCTAGCGTTCCTGGCTTATCTGAATTGTTTATAAATGCACATAGCGAAGTTTTATCATTATTTGTAGAATTTGTCTTAAAATCACTAATGATAAAAAATCTAGTTGTATTTTCACTGCTATCTTCGATATTTTCAAACATTATTGGTAGATTGCATATTTTTGCAGCGATATTTGAGCATATTGCAGCACTATTTGGTGTAATAGAGGCTGTTTTTGCAGCTTTTGCAGTAGAATCTAGAGGAATTAATTCTACATTTTGAAGTGAGTAATTATTCAAAAAATCTCTACATTGCCCAAATGCAATATCTTTTGAAAATACTTTTTTGATATTTGATATTAATTTTTCATTTGAAGCAAAACTATGATGGATAGAGAGATTTGCTTCTGCTACGATTTTTACATCATATTTTGCTAGATAATCAAGACTTTCGCCTACAATTCCATTGCTATTATTTTCGATAGGAATTACGCCGTATTTTACGCTACCATTTGCTACAGATTTAAAGATGGATTCTATATTGTTGCTTGATATGTATTCGCTTAATTTGCCAAATTTTTCTACTGCAACTTGATGTGTAAAACTCCCAATAGGTCCCAAAAATGCAACTCTTTGTGGCAATTCTAAGAATCTGCTTGTTGCAAATATTTCTTGATAGATTGCCTCAATTCCTTTTTGTGTGATATTTGTTTTGTTTTGCCCTATTAATCGATAGATTATTTCTTTTTCTCTTTTTGGGTGATAGATTGCTACATTTGATTTTAGTTTTAATTGTCCTATTTCTTTTACGATTCCCATTCTTTTATCAAGAAGATTTAGTATTTCATCATCGATTTTATCAATCTTTTTTCTTAGCTCTTTAAAATTCATCATTATCTCCCAAATAAGGCTTTTCTTTCGCGATTAAATCCTCAAAGCTCTCTCTTTTACAAATCAGCTTTTCTTTACCTTCAATCAAAGCTACTTCAGCACATTTTGTTCTTGAATTGTAATTACTTGACATACTAAAACCATATGCTCCAGCAGATTGTATCACTATCAAATCTCCACTTTTTGTAGGTGGTAAAATAATATCTTTTGCTAGATAATCGCCACTCTCACAAATTGGTCCAACAATATCAGCTTTATCTATAAAATCATTTTTTTCACTCAATATTGGTGGAATTTCTAAAGATTTGCTATCTATGCTTATGTGAGTTATGCCATGTTTTGCATTATAAAGCGAAGGTCGAAGCAAGTCATTCATAGCTGCATCAATAATGCAGAATCTCTTGCCTTTATTGTATTTTTCATAGATTACTTTTGATACTAAGATTCCATTATTTCCTACTATATATCGCCCTGGTTCTACAATGATACTTAGATCAAGTCCATTTAGTGCTTTTAAGATTCCTTGTGCATAAGAATATAAATCTATTGTCTCTTCATTTTCATATTTTATGCCTATTCCGCCACCTATATCGATGAATTTTAAATCAATCTTTAATGCTAACAAAAGAAATACTAAATCCACTATTTTTTCCATACTTTGCATGATTGGAGTAGAATCTAATAGCTGACTGCCTATATGAAAGTGTATGCCTATTGGATTTAGATGTTTTGAATTATTTGCGTATATATACATAGCTTTTGCACTCTCCATATCTACGCCAAATTTATTTTCTCTTAATCCTGTTGATATGTAAGGGTGAGTTTTTGCATCTACATCGGGATTTACTCTAATGCTAATTCTTGCATGTTTATTCATCGCTTTTGCAATAGATTCTATCCTTAATAATTCCATCTTAGATTCTACATTTATAAACAATATATCAGAATCTAGGGCTTCTTTTATATCATCATCATTTTTTCCAACTCCGCTATAAATAATCTTGTATTTTGGGATTCCAGCAAGAATTGCTTTTTTTACTTCATTTATAGATACACAATCCGCACCACAATCTAGTTTTGCTAAAAATGATAGCAATGATAGATTTGAATTTGCTTTTAGTGCATAACAAAGTAAAGATTTTCTAGCTTTAAATGCTTGTTTAAATTCCAATACTCTATCTTTTATTCCATCAAAATCATAAATATATAGCGGAGTTTTGTATTTTTGTGCAAGTTGTATAATAGAATCCTGTGTAATCAATCTTTTCTTCCCTTAATTTTAAATATCAAAATATGGATTCTAAAATAAAAAATAACAAATCAAGCTAAATTTTAAGGTAAATGCTATCTAAAAATTTGTGTATATAATTGTATTTGATATTTGTAATGTTAAAATTCAAAAATAGATATAATTACTTTTTGCAAGGAAGTTAATAATAATGCATGATTACAAAAGCGAAGTTGATACTAGATTAGTCTTACCAAAAATGTCAAAAGTCGTGATGTTAAATGACGATTACACAACCCAAGATTTTGTTGTATCTGTATTAAAAGATGTGTTTGATAAAAATACAAGCGAAGCGACAAATATTATGCTTGAGATTCATAATAATGGCAGAGGAATATGTGGAATCTATACATATGATATAGCACAAACAAAAGCAAATATCGCTATACAAAAATCTAGGCAAGCTGGATTCCCACTAAGAATAATAGTAGAGGAAGAGTAGTGAAAAAAATAGATGATAATTTGCATAAAGTGATAAATAATGCATTTACTTTAGCGCAAGAATTAGGACACAATATAATCACAACAGAGCATATTTTTTTATCATTATTAGATGATACTAATGCAAATAATTTTATAAAAAATTTAGGTGGTGATACAGATGAACTTCATATGCAAACATTAAATTATTTACATACTTTTATACAAAAGTCAATCGAACTTCAAAAACCTATATATACAGCACCTTTAGAAAATATTTTTTCTACAATGATAAATCTATCAAATAGCGCAAATAAACCTTTGGTTGATATTTATGATTTACTTATTGCAATTACATATGATAAAAAAGCATATAGCACTATGTTATTAGAATCTCAAAATATTCAAAGAGTAGATATTTTAGAATCTATAACAAATATGGATAAAGACAAGGGAAATCAAATAGATAAAGCAAATAATCCATTAGAGCTATATACTAGAGAGCTTGTTAGTCTTGCAAAAAGTGGCAAAATAGATCCTGTTATTGGTAGAGATGAAGAGATAAAGCGAGTTTGTGAAGTATTATGTAGAAGAAAGAAAAATAATCCCCTTTTAGTTGGTGAGCCAGGCGTTGGTAAAACTGCTATTGCAGAAGGGATTGCCTTAAATATCGCAAATAATGATGTGATAAATGAGATGAAAGATTGCAAGATTTATGCGCTTGATTTAGGCGCTCTTCTTGCAGGGACAAAATATAGAGGTGATTTTGAAAAGCGAATAAAAGATATTTTAAATACATTAGAAAATATTAACAATGCTATTATCTTTATTGATGAGATTCATACGATTGTTGGGGCGGGCAGCACAAGTGGAGGAAGCATTGATGTTTCAAACTTATTAAAGCCAGCACTTGCAAATGGCACACTTAGATGTATTGGTGCTACAACTCATAGCGAATTTAGAAATCATTTTGATAAAGACAAAGCTCTTTCTCGTCGTTTTGCAAAGATTAATGTAGATGAGCCAAGCAATGAAGATGCAATCAAAATATTATCATCACTCTCCCCAATTTATGAAAAATTTCACAATGTTTCATATAGCAAAGAGGCAATAGAATCTTGTGTTGTTTTATCAAATAAATTTATAAATGATAGATTCTTGCCCGATAAAGCTATTGATTTGTTGGATGAAGCTGGCGCTTATTTTAAAATCTATGGCAAAACAAAATCCAAAAAAGAAAAATCTAAAAAAATAAAAATCAATAGAGCTGATATTGAATTTTTAGTATCAAAAAATACAAAATTACCGCTATCACAGAATCTAGATGAAAAAGTATTGTTAAAATCACTAAAAAAACGTTTGCAAAGTAGAATCTTTGGACAAAGCGAAGCAATAGAATCTTTGTATAAAAGCCTGCTAAAGAATAAAGCAGGACTTGGAAATGCAAATAAACCAATCGGTGTATTTTTATTTACAGGTGCAAGTGGTGTAGGAAAAAGTGAGCTAGCAAAAGAATTAGCACTAAATCTAAATATCAATTTTTTACGATTTGATATGAGTGAATATGCAGAATCTCATACTATTTCTAGGCTTATTGGCGCTCCAGCAGGATATGTTGGCTTTGAACAAGGTGGGTTATTAGTAGAATCTATTCGTAAAACTCCACATTGTGTATTGCTTTTAGATGAAATAGAAAAAGCCCATGAGAGTATTTATAATCTACTTCTTCAAGTATTTGATAACGCTACATTGACTGATAATAGCGGCAATAAGGCTGATTTTAGAAATGTGATTATTATAATGACTTCAAATATCACAGCAAAAAATCTTCCAACTCTTGGTTTTGGTATGGATAAAAATTCTTCACATGATAAGTCTATAAAAGATTTATTTTCACCGGAGCTAAAAAATCGAATTGATTGTATTTGTCATTTCAATAATTTAGATGATAATTGTTTGAAACTAATCATCAAAAAACAAATACAAGATTTAAATTCACAGCTAAAAAATGTAACACTTCAACTTAATGCAAATGTGTATGATTATTTGCTCTCACTTAATTTTGACAGAAGTTTGGGTGCAAGAGAGATTGCAAGATTGCTTGATATTCATATCAAAACCCCACTTAGTGAGTTATTGTTATTTGGGAATCTAAAAGATAATGCAAAAATACAGGTATCTTGCAAAGATAATAAATTAGATTTTAGACACTTTTAAGTGTTTTATCTTTGATTGTTTTTTAAAATTGGTATGTTTAAGTTAAGTACAAATATATTTTTATAAAAAGATTAAAATAATCATTAAGATATAAAGCAGATTGCAAAAAAATATAATAGAATATATAAAATTACTTAAAAATTTTTAAGTAGTAAATTAGCAGTTATAAATCTATCTATTAGAGGTGGGTATTTTATGATTAGAAAAATTGATACCAATTGGAAAATATATAATGCTTTTATTTGGCGCGGGGATTATTTTCATCCAATAAAAGAGTTTAATTCATTTGAATTATCTAACTTAATAGGCATTGATGAACAAAAAGAAATACTATTAAGAAATACAGAATCTTTTTTAAATAATAATAATGGCTTAAATGTATTGCTATATGGTCCTAGAGGATGTGGGAAAAGCACTCTTGCAAGAGCTGTATTTACTCATTTTTTAGATTATGGTCTAAAAATCATTCAAGTATCAACTAGAGATATAGATTCTCTTCCATTACTCATAGATGCAATGAGAGAACAGCCATATAAATTTATTGTTTTTTGTGATGATTTGAGTTTTGAACAAGGCGATTTATCATATCAAGCACTAAAAGTCGTGCTTGATGGCTCAATTGAGAAGATTCCAAATAATATTATTTTTTATGCTACATCAAATAGAAAACATATAATGGCTGAATATCAAAGTGATAATTTAAATACTACTATTATAAATGGAGAATTACATTTTTCTGATGCAGTTGAAGAGAGGATTTCACTAAGCGATAGGTTTGGACTTAGTATTCCATTTTATAAGATTAATGCAGAAGAATATTTGCGTATAATTGGCATTTATCTAAAAGAAGATTTAAGCGAAGAATTAAAAGTAAAAGCCTTATCATATGCTACGCAAAAAGGTCAAAGAAGCGGCAGGGTTGCTTATGATTTTTTTAGAGCAATAAAAATTGGTTTAATAAAATAATAAAGGTATTAAGATGATTAAAAAATGTTTATTTCCAGCAGCTGGATATGGCACTAGATTTCTTCCTGCAACAAAAGCTATTCCAAAAGAAATGCTACCTATAAATTCAAAGCCACTTATTCAATATGGTGTTGAAGAGGCACTAGAGGCATCTTGTGATACTATGGCAATTGTAACAGGGCGAGGAAAAAGAGCTATTGAAGATCATTTTGATGTGAGTTATGAACTAGAACATCAATTAAAAAGTGCAAAAAAAGAGCATTTACTGCGTGAAACTATTGATGTGATAAATAATTGTTCATTCACATATATTCGTCAAAAAGAGATGAAAGGTTTAGGACATGCAATATTGACAGGTCAAAAGCTAATTGGTAATGAAGCATTTGGTGTCATTTTAGCGGATGATTTGTGTATAAATGATTCTGGGAAAAATGTGCTTGCTCAAATGGCTGAGATTTATAATCGCTTTCAATGCTCTATTGTTGCAATACAAGAAGTAGAATCTAGTGATTTAGATAAATATGGCGTGATTGATGGCGTTTGTATAGAAGATTCTATATATGAGATTAAAAGCATGATAGAAAAGCCAGAGCCAAAAGAAGCACCAAGTAATCTTGCTGTAATTGGTAGA
Organism: Helicobacter sp. MIT 99-5507; assembly: GCF_003364295.1. Classification (NCBI taxonomy): domain Bacteria; kingdom Pseudomonadati; phylum Campylobacterota; class Epsilonproteobacteria; order Campylobacterales; family Helicobacteraceae; genus Helicobacter; species Helicobacter sp. MIT 99-5507. The sequence continues at coordinate 99,976 of NZ_NXLO01000002.1, read as the reverse complement.
TATATTTTAACTCCAGATATTTTTGAGATTCTAAAATATACAATGCCAGATAAAAGAGGCGAGATTCAAATAACAGATGCCCTAAATAGAGCTGCTAAAAGCACAAGAGTTTTAGCATATAAATTCAAAGGTATTCGATATGATTGCGGTAGTAATGAAGGATTTATCAAAGCAAATGTAGATTTGTATAATAAAATGAAAGATTAGATTTGTATCAAGTATCTTATTTTTTACTTTTTTATATCATTGAAATCTTAACTTTATCTATTTTGCTACTCTTTTTGTTTTTTAGTAATTTTTTTAGCTACACAAAAGAGCCAATAGCCCCAAAGACAACTCTTGATTTATTAATAGATCAAATAAAAAATTCAAATGAGGATAAAGAAGTTTTAGATTCTGTGATGCATGAATTTTATACGCATTTTTACAATATCTCTTCAAAAAGTAGTAATTTTAATACTTGGTTAAAACTAATTCAAGAAATTACTCTACTTGATTATATGAGTGTTGAACAAGCTGCTCAATTTAGAGATGATTTATCAAAGAAGAATCCTAGTATCAAACAAGAAATAAAACAAGCAATAGGAATTAGCTTAAAATATCGAGAAGACAATAAGAAAAAAAGGAAGTAGATTGTGGATTATTTAAGAATCAAACATAGTGATAATTTATATGGTAGTGTTAAAATTAGTGGTGCGAAAAATTCGGCATTGCCACTAATTGCTGCAACAATTTTGTCAAAAAATGATGTAGTATTAGAGAATCTGCCAAATGTTGTAGATGTAAAAGTTCTTATAAAATTGCTTACTATGCTTGGTGCAAGCAGTAAAGATATAAATGAAAATAGTGTTAGCATTAATACAAATAATATAAATAATACACAAGTTGTATATGATATGGTGCGTAAAATGCGTGCTTCTATATTGCTTCTTGGACCTCTTCTTGCTAGATTTAGAAAATGTCAAGTCAGCCTTCCGGGCGGATGTGCAATCGGGGCTAGACCTGTTGATTTGCATATTAAGGCTATGGGAAATATGGGTGCTGATATTCACATCACAAATGGATATATCAATGCAAGTGCGCCAAAAGGGCTAAAAGGAAGCAATATCATTTTTGATAAGATAACAGTAACTGGCACTGAAAATGTGATAATGGCAGCAGCTCTTGCAAAAGGCACAACAATAATAACAAATCCTGCAAAAGAACCAGAAATTATTCAATTATGTGATGTTTTAAGACAAGCAGGAGTTGAGATTAGTGGGCAAGGTAGCAATGAAATTGTGATTGTTGGAAGTGATGGCGAGCTTTTGGATTTTAAAAATATAGAAATCATACCAGATAGAATCGAGGCAGGCACTTATCTTTGTGCCGGTGCTATCACAAATTCTAGTATCACGATAAATAATGTCATACCAAAACATCTTGAGGCGATTACAAACAAACTAAAAGAAATAGGTTTTGGCATAGAAGTAGATTCTAGTAGTATTACGATTTTAAAAGCACGAGAGCTTAGTGGATTTGAAATCACTACAAGCGAATATCCTGGATTCCCAACTGATATGCAAGCACAATTTATGGCTTTGGCTACGCAATGCAATGGTGTAAGCACGATAAAAGAGAGATTATTTGAAAATCGTTTTATGCATGTAAATGAATTACAAAGACTTGGGGCAAATATATCGCTACTTGGCAATGTTGCAAATATTAGCGGTAGAAGCAATCTAATAGGTGCTGATGTGATGGCGACAGATCTTCGTGCTAGCAGTGCTTTGATCCTTGCAGCACTTATTGCAAGTGGAGAAACAAGGATTCATAGAATCTATCATCTTGATAGAGGTTATGAAAAAATAGAACAAAAGCTATCAACAATTGGTGTAAAAATAGAGCGTCTAAAAGGTGATAAAATCTAGATTTTATTTGCTGCAACAAATATAGAAGCTGTTTTTGCACGCATTATCAAAGGATTGTCTATTCCAAATAGCCTATCTTTTAGCAATTCTCTCTCGTTTTTACTAAATCCACCTTCAGCTCCAATAATAAAGCTATTATGATTTTTTATATTAATTCTATTATCATTAAAATCTAGTGCTATAGAATCTCTATAAATATTTAATACTTCGTTTAAATTTTTCATTATTTCTATTTTCATAATACTCAATCTTCCGCATTGCATTGATGAATTTAGTAGAATCTTATGTAATTTTTCGATATTTATTTTTTCATTTCTCTGGCTAAAATCACTATAAAAAAATGTAATTTTTTCTACAAATAATTCATTTAGATATGGAAGGGTTTTGCTAAATTCATTCATATCAATTATTGCTTGAATGATATGTGTTTTTGGGCTATTTTGTTTTATAGATTTAGAATCTATTAGCTCTAGAGTTGCTTGCTTTTTTCCTACTTGTAATATTTTGTAACTATAAAGCTTAGAATCTAACATATTTGCTAATATCAAAATAGAATCTTTTTGTCGCCTTACATTGAATACATGATGGAATGCTTGATTATCTAAGATTATATTTTTTTCTCCAGAATCTTTATGATATAAAAATTGCAAAATATTATCCTAGAAAAAATATCAAAGTAGCAAAAAGATAGATTGTATAAAGGATTCTGCTTTGTTTGATATAGTTTTTTATAAGTGATGGTTTTTTACGCACTATGCGAAGTTTTTTTATTCTTTTTATTTCAAGTGCAATGATTGCAATATTTATAAAAATCATTAACAATATCATAAAATTTATATGAAATTTCATCATCGCAAAAATACTAAATCCACTAATCAAAGTAACTGCCAATATCCCAAATAATACAGGAGTTAAATACCACATATATTTATGCACTTTATAAAAATCATTGATAAATAAAATAATAAGATTTGCTATTATGATTATTAGCAATGATATTCCAATAGCATAGTGGAATCCTATCGCATGGCTTAGTGCTAATGCCTCCATCACCCCTCTTTGTTTGTATATAAAGTTAGAGATTATAACAAAAGGTGGCAAATATATAAAGAGATTCTAAAAATATAGACGCCACAGATTAATCACTTGATAAATATAGATTATATGATGATTTTTAAATGAATGTATTTTTTAATTACAATTAGAATCTAGAAAAATCCTTGCAATAAAAATAAATAGCAATATAAAGAAAAACCGCTAAATACTTTGATTTTTTTTGGGATATTAAAGGTTAATAATAAAATTTATCATTTAAGCATTTAAAAGAATTTTTATTATATTATTTACTTTTTATTTTTATAACCATAGGTAGTATTTTGAGTAATATAAATATTAATACAAATGAGGCGGTAGTCCTACTAAATATGGGTGGTCCAAATAATTTATTTGAAGTTGAAACTTTTTTAAAAAATATGTTTAATGATCCACTCATTTTAACTATCAAAAATTCTTTTATACGTAAATTTACTGCAAATATGATTGTAAATTCAAGATTAGAAAAAGCAAAGAGCAATTACAAGCAGATAGGTTCTAAATCACCTTTAGTTGAGATTACATTTAATTTGACAAAAGTTTTACAAGAATTAGATAATACTAGATTCTATACTTATGCTATGCGATATACTCCTCCATATAATGATTTGGTAATAAAAGATTTGATGGATAGAAATATTACAAAAGTTACGCTTTTTTCTATGTATCCACAATATTCAAATACAACTACACTTTCTTCTGTAAGGGAATTTATGCGTTGTGCAAGAGAGTTAGATTTTAAAGCAAAGATAAATGTGGTTGAAAGCTACCCAACTTATATTGGTTTTATAGAATCTTGCATAGAAAAAATAAAAGAATGTGAAGTAGATTATAGCGATTATGTTTTGTTATTATCAGCTCATTCGATTCCAAAACAAATGGTGCATAATGGCGACCCATACAAAAATGAAATAGAAAAAAGTGCAGCTGCTTTGGAAGAGAGATTGATTAAAGAAGGTATAAACTTTAAAGATATAGCAGTTTGTTATCAATCAAAAATAGGACCAGTAAAATGGCTAGAACCAACTACGATTGATACTATTAAAGAATATAAAGATTATAATATCATGATTTATCCACTTGCCTTTAGCATAGATAATTCAGAAACGATATATGAACTTGAGATTGAAAATAGAGAGTTAGCTAATAAACTTGGAATAAAAAATTATATCGTTTGCAAATGTCCAAATGATTCTCTCACTTTTGCTAAGAGTATTATTGATTTAATTAATTTAAAAGGAAAAAGTATCGATGAAGCAAAGATTTAATATTGTTTTTGTAGTATTATTTAGTTTATTGTTTGTATCTTGCAATGATAATAAAATAGATTCTACTTTGATATCAAGTGGTTCTACGATGGATTCTAATGCAAGAGAATCAGAAAAAAATCTCGATAAAGCAAGTTATGCCGATGTAGCAGATGTATTTTTGGATACAAATGAAATTAATTTCAATAAAGATGTTTTAATCATCTTTGGTAAAAATAATTGCAATTATTGTGATAGTCTAAAAGATATCATCAAAAAAGATGAGAATCTAAAACAAGTAATAAAAGATAATTTTAATCCATACTATGTAAATACTAGCTATCTAAAAATACATTCAATCAATTTTAATGATAGACAAAGCAAGGTAAATACAAGCGATATTGCTCAGCTATTTGCAGTTGATTTTACGCCATCAATTGTATTTTTAAGTAAAAATGGCGATGTGAAATATTTGTTTCCAGGATTTACGCCAAAATTCAAAGATTTAGTATTAGATGTAGTTAGAAAAGATAATGCTATGGGTCAATATGAAGATTTGAATAAAAAAATACATAATTTATAAAAGGCTTATATAATGAAAATTTTTAAGACACTATTTGCTTCTTTATATGCTGCAATTCCACTTATGGGAATCTATGCAGCATTGATTGCAATTGCTACATTTATAGAAAATGATTACGGGACAAATGCCGCAAAAGCCTTGATATATGATGCATGGTTTTTTAATATTTTACATTTGTGGATTTTAATCTGTTTGATTGGTGTTATTTTGCGTTATAAATTATTGCAACAAAAAAAATATGCATCATTTATACTTCACTTTTCATTTATCATCATCATCATTGGTGCAGGTATTACTAGATTTTTTGGGCATGAAGGTTTGATGCACATTAGAGAAGGAGAGAGCACCTCGCTTTATACAAGTAGTGATAATTATCTAAATATCATTGTCCTTGATGGCGACAATAAATACAATCTTCATATTCCAACAAATATCTCTTTTGCTTCTTCAAAAAAATTGGATGAAAAAATCATATTTGGCGATAAAAGCTTTGAGATAAAATCAAATAGTATTTCAAAGATGAATGACAACAAAGGAGATCCTACATCTATACTAGAAGGCTCTATATTTTATAATGGCATAGAATATCCACTAACTTTAATTGGTGGTAGTCAAATTGCAAAAGATTCTGTTATTGACTTAAATGGCATAAAAGCAATAATAAATTGGGGTCCAAGAATGATTGAATTACCATTTTCTATTAAGCTTGATGATTTTATTTTAGAGCGATATCCAGGTTCTATGTCTCCATCCTCGTATGAAGCAAAGGTTGTGCTACTAGATGAGAAAAATAATATTGAAATGCCATATCATATATATATGAATCATACACTTGATTATGGCGGATATAGATTCTTTCAAGCACATTATGATGAAGATGAGTTAGGCACGATTTTGAGTATAAATAATGATCCAGGTAAGATTCCAACATATATAGGATATTTTTTGCTTATTGTTGGCTCTTTTTGGTTGATTTTTGCAAAAAATGGAAGATTTAGAAAACTTGGTAAATTTTTACAATCTCAAAGTATTTATGCTTTAGCATTAGTAGCATTAGTATCGATAAATACGCCATTAATTGCAAATGATACAAATAAAATAGATGATAAGGCGATAGTTGAACGGCTAACAAAATTACGAGAAAATTCAAAAGAGCATGCAGCAATGTTTGGCAAACTTCAAGTGCAAGATTATCAAGGCAGAATTAAGCCTATGGATACTCTAGCAAGCGAATTTGTGCATAAAATGATAAAAAAAGATAATTACAAGAATCTAACAAATATGCAAATTGTCCTTGGGATGATTGTGTATTCAAATGATTGGCAAAATATCAAAATGATAAAAATATCTACACCAAAATTAAAAGAGATTCTAGGTGTTAGCAAAGATAGTGATTATGTTTCATTTAAAGATATGTTTAATGAAGATGGCACTTATAAACTTATAAACTATGTTGAAGAAGCAAATAGAAAAAAGCCTGCTGAACGCGGCACATTTGATAAAGATTTATTGAATGTTGATGAGAGATTAAATATCGCTTATGGAATCTTTACAGCACAATTTATAAAAATATTTCCTATTCCAGAACATGGAGAAACTTGGCTCTCACCAATTGATATTATGACTTTTGGTAATAATGATATATCAATTAAAATTCAGTCAATGCTTTTAACATATTTTGATGGTTTTAATAAAGGTGTAGAGAGTAATGATTGGAGTGAAGCTACAAAAGCATTAGAAGAAATTATTAATTATCAAAAAGAATATTCGGCTAAATCAATTTATCTTGATGAAAATAAATTAAATGCAGAGATTATGTTAAATAAATTAAACTTATTTAAACAACTAATACTCCCTTATATACTTATTAGTATTGTGATGTTTATTATTGTATTTATTTGTATTTTCAAACCAAATGATAAACTACTAAAAATATTAAAAGCATTTTATTATGTAAGCGTGTTGTTACTACTACTTCATTTATTTGCATTATTGCTTAGGTGGTATGTAGCAGGACACGCACCTTGGAGCAATGCATATGAATCTATGTTGTATATAGCATTTGTATCTGCGACATCCGGAATAGTATTTTTTAGAAAATCTTATTTGGCAGTTTGTGCATCATTATTCCTTGCTGGTATTTCGCTTCTTGTTGCAAACCTTGGATTTATGGATCCACAAATTGGAAATCTTGTGCCTGTATTAAAATCATATTGGCTAAATATCCATGTATCTGTTATAACAGCTAGTTATGGATTCTTGGCATTATGCTTTACCTTGGGTATCATTGCACTTATTCTTATGATATTTAGAAGATTTAAATCTGATAAGCTAGATTCTATTATCAATTCAATTACTGTTATAAATGAAATGTCTATGATTTTAGGATTACTTTTGCTTTGTATAGGAAATTTTCTTGGTGGAGTTTGGGCAAATGAATCTTGGGGTAGATATTGGGGCTGGGATGCAAAAGAGACTTGGTCTTTGGTTTCTATTGGAATATATGCTATTATTATACACCTTAGATTTGTTTGTAAAGAGAATTTACAATATATATTCTCAAGTGCTAGTGTAATAGGATTTTTTAGTATATTAATGACTTATTATGGTGTGAATTATTATCTATCTGGTTTGCATTCTTATGCAGCTGGCGATCCAATGCCTATTCCAAAATTTTTATATTTTATGGTTACAGGAATAATTGCAATAGTAGTAGGGGCATTTTTCACAAGAAAGATGCAAAAAATAAAATTATAAAGAGAAGTTTGATATGTTTAAGAAGTTTTTATTATTTTTGCTTGGATTGATTCTTATTATTTTGGTTGCAGCTTTTGTGCTTTTATTTACATCATTTGGTAATAATATTTTAAAACCTCATTTACAAGCTCAAATTGATAAATACTCGCCAATACCGCTTGTTTTAGATTTTTTTTCACTTAGATTTGGAGGCTTTGATATAGTATTAAAATCAAGTGATGATATAAATATTACTTCACATGGGACTTTTTCGCTACTTAGTCAAAATATATATTTAGAATTAAATATATTACTTAAAAATCCATTATTAAAAACATCGCCTACTGCTACGCCAAAAGAGTTATTAATAGAAAATGTAATTAGAGGAAAAATTACTAATTTTGAAATTCATACAGTTAGTAATTCTTTGAAAGGTGAATTTAGAATCGATACAAATATTGTTAATTTTAAACCATTAAAAGTTATTGCAAATATTAAAGATTTGGAATTAGAATCCATCCTTGCTTTACTTGGTGAGAAGCCTTATGCAACAGGTGAAATTGATGTTGTTGCAAATATCATAGGTGATAATAATCTAAAATTCAACGGGCAGGCTCTAGCAAAAGTAAATAATGGTAAGATATCAAAAGATCTTGTCAAAAAAGATTTTGGTGTTAATGTGCCAGATAATTCATTTATAATAAATCTTCTTGCTAATTTTGATGATACAAAAATCGCACATAAATTTGAGTTATTATCAAGTGTTGGCAATATTAACTCAACTGGAAACACGATTATTAAAACATTGCGAACAGATTCAACTTATGATATCAATATAAGTGATTTATCTCCACTTACTCCAATTGTTGGTATGCCACTTAGAGGTGAATTTAGAACAAATGGTAAAGTCATAGGTGATTCAAAATGGATAAATTTGGATGGTAAAAGTGATATAGCAGATAGTGCTACATCGTATTCTATATCATTGCAAAATTATACAAAACCAAAAGATGCGACATTAAAAATCAAAAATTTAAAAATTGAAAAAATATTATATATGCTTGTTAAGCCTATATATGCAAATGGCTTGTTTAATGCTAATGCTAATTTAGGAAATATTAGCTCTGGTATAAATGGTGATTATGATCATACTATGAATGGCACTATCAATGGTAAAGTTGTAAAAAGTGAATTTGATATGGATATGCCAAATATGAAATACAATCATCAAGCAAATATCAATTTTACAAATGGCATTGGTAAATTAAATTTAGATCTAATTACAGATGCAGCAAATCTAAATATAAAAGATGCTTTATTAAATGTAGATTCTCTTGGAATCAGTGCTCCATATAAAATTGATGTTAAAGATTTAAAGAAATTAGTATTTGTTACCAGTAAAGAATTAAAAGGTAGTTTGATTGCTTATGGTGATGTTGTATGGACGCCTATTTCTCTTCGTGGAAATATGAAGAGTGATTTATTTGGTGGAACATTAGATGCAGAGTTAAATAATAATCTAATTAGTGCAACAATAAAAGATATGAATACACTTTCTATCTTAGATATGCTTCAATATCCAAAGATATTTGATTCTACTATAAATGGTGTTTTAAAATATGATAGACAAACACAAATAGGAAATATAGATCTAATATCAACAAAAGGTTCATTTGTTGATAATAAATTGATGTCAATATTAGAAAAAACTCTTAAATTTGATGGAACAAAAGAAGTATATAGCAATATTAAAATCGATGGTGTGATTAATAAAAGTTTAGTTACAGCAAATCTAAATATGCAAAGCAATAATACAAGTATCACCTCAAATAATGTTACTTTAAATCTAGATAATGATGATATAAATGCAAATTTAGCATTAAAAGTGCAGCAATATGAATTAACCGGAATTGTAAGCGGAAAAGTAGCAAATCCAAGTGTAAAAATTGACACTAGCAAGCTTGGTAAGGATATTCTTAATAATGTTATGAAAAATCCAAAAGTCCAACAAGAAGTCCAAAAGATAGAAGATAAAGCAAAAGATATGATAAATAAGGGGCTTAATAATTTATTTAAAAGATGACTAGTTTTTCTCATATCCCAGTTTTGCTAAATGAAGTTCTTGATGAATTTGCAGATTATCAAGGGACTATCATTGATGCGACACTAGGGCTTGGTGGGCATTCTTTTGCATTATTAGAACAAAATAAAAATATTAATATTATTGGAATTGATAAAGATATAGAAGCTATTGCATTAGCAAAAGAGAGATTAAATATATTTGGTGCAAGGTTTAAGGCTTTGCATTCTAGCTTTTCAAATGGCATTAAAGACATCCTATCCAAAAATGATAATATTATTGGAATCTTAGCTGATATTGGCATATCATCATATCAAGTAGATAATCCTAATCGGGGTTTTAGTTTTTATAGTGATAGTCTTGATATGAGAATGGATACAAATTCACATCTAACAGCAAAAATGGTAATTAATTCATACTCAAAAGATGAACTTCATAGAATCTTCATTGAATACGGAGAGATAAAAAATCCAACTTTTATTACAAAAATTATACTTGATTATCGTAAAAATCATACAATAAATACTGCAAAAGAGTTAAGTCAATTAATAGAATCTCATTCTAAGATTAATTCAAAAATTCATCCAGCTACTCTTGTATTTCAATCATTGCGTATAGAAGTAAATGATGAATTAGGAGAGCTTAAAAGATTTCTAAACAATATAGAAAATCTAAAAAAAGCAAAAGTTGCTATAATTTCATTTCATTCGCTTGAAGATAGAATAGTAAAAGAAAAGTTTAAGACTTGGGCAAAATCATGTATTTGTAGTAATGATACTATAAAATGTATATGTGGTAATAATCATAAAAAAGGTGATATTCTATATAAAAAACCAATTATTCCAAGTCAAAATGAAATTAGGGCAAATAAACGTTCGCGAAGTGCTAAGATGAGGTGTTTTAGATTCTATGAATAAAAATGAAGTCAGTTTATATGAAAAACAAAATTTGCTAAATAATTTAGATGATAACAATGAAGGCATAGAGCTTAGACATATATTTTTTGCATATGCAATTTTGTTTCTTTGTATAATCTTTTTTGTTCCAAAGATATATCTATCTAGCAATATTTATTATATAAGTAAAGATATAAATGATTTACAATCAAGAAAAGAATCTCTAAAAGCAGAAAATGCTGAATTACAACAGAGATTAGAGAGTGTAAAATTTAATTTTCTAACGCTTGAAATCGAAGAGATAAAATAAATATTATTTAGCACAAAAGTGCTAAATCTTTAGAATTGGATTCCAGCCTCAATCCCATATATCTTTAGATTTTTGATAGGTGCATTATATGTAAAGAATAGTTGTGCAAATATGTCCATAACATTTCCAAATGAATATGCTGCACCAGCATACACTTTTCCTCCTAGCAAGAATTTCCATCTAAAGCCATTATTAGAATTATCAAATAACATTGCTTTAAGATTTAGCCCATATCTTACTTTAAAATTATTTGCACCTGCATCGTCTTCACCCCAGAATCCAAATGGTAAATATATATAATTTGTTGTATTTTTAATATTATTTACTGTTGTCATGAAGCTTTGGTATCCAAGTCCTAGATAAGCACTTCCTAATAACATTCCAAGCTTTGCCATATCATTATCCATTCTAGTGCCAAATCTATACTCTGCTTCCCAAGTATTATATTTTGATGCAAGATTATTTACTTTTACATTTGATGCAAAAGTATATCTTCCTGCTATTTCATGTGTAAAATTATCAGTAAAAAATATTGCTCTAATCCCACCATCTTGTGCGTTTCCATTTAATTTACCTTGAGCTGTTGGTGTATTCACAAATCCAAATCCATATAACGCTTCAAGGCTAAATGTTTTTGCAAAAATAGGTGAAGTTACCAATATAGCTATAATTAATTTTTTAAGCATAAATCAACCTTTATTTTTAAAGTCTTAATGATGGAGTTATTCTACCATAAGTTGAGATTATTACATAGTATAATTATAGTTTATATCATATTTTTTGGATATTTTTAAAATGGATGATTTAAAGCAGCTACTAGATGATGAATATAAAGCTAGAAATACAACATTTGAATTAAGCCAAGATAAGCCTGATCCGCTTTTTGCTGTGAAAAAATATGTAGATTCTAAATATATTAGCGAGATTGCTGCAATTTGTGCGCTTTTATCATATGGCAATGCAAAGCAGATTCTAAAAACATTATTATCAATAGATTTTAATATTATTGATGATAGAAAGTCTATTTTAAATACTTCTTTTCCTCTATATAGATTCCAAACAAAAGATGATATAAAAAATATATTTTTATGTATGAATGATATTATAGAAAGTGGTGGAATAAAAAATATTTTTTTAGATTCTTATAATAAAGAAAATGATGTCTTATCTGGAATAAATGCAATGATAGAATCTCTTAGAAACAAGGTAGAACTTACAAAAGGGCTTGATTTCTTGATAGGTAGAAAAAGCATAAAGCCAAGCGCTTCATCGCCACTAAAAAGATGGAATATGTTTCTTAGATGGCTAGTTAGAAAAGATAATATTGATATTGGAATCTGGCATGATAAAGTATCTAGCAGACATCTTATTTTGCCACTTGATACACATACATTTAAAGTATCTAAAAAACTTGGATTATTAAATAGAAAGAGTTATGATTTGCAATCGGCACTAGAAATCACAAATAATCTAGCAAAATTTGATGAAAATGATCCTATAAAATATGATTTTGCATTATATAGAATAGGGCAGGAAAAAATCCTCTAAAATCTATTTGCTTAATTGGGCATTATTTTCAATATTATTTAACCATATCAGAATCTGTTCTACACAATGATAAGATTCTTCATTTATTTCATCACCTATATCAAAATTGATAAGAGAATCTACAAGCTCTTTATTTTGAAACATAGGTATATTATATTCTTTTGCTTTTTTAATAATTTCAAATGCAATTTTTTCTCTGCCACTTGCAACTACTTTTGGTATGCTGATATTTTCTCCATATGCAAGTGCTACAGCTTTTTTTGTATTCATTTTAATAACTTGATAATATAGAATCTATTTCTCTCCAATTTGGAGTAGATTCTGGCGTTGTGTGTTTTAATATATGATATATGCTTCTATTTATAATGTCAGTTTCAATATTTACTCTTCTATTTATTTGATATGTATGAAATAGAGTATTGTAAAATGTGTGAGGAATGATTGTAAGCCTAAAGATATTTTTTTGCAAAGAATTTATAGTAAGACTTATTCCATCTATAGCAATGCTTCCTTTTGGCACTATCAAGGGTATTTTACTTTCATCAAATTCGATATAAAAATCAAATCCATTTTCATTTTGCTCTATTTTTCTAATAATCCCTATACAATCAATATGTCCTTGCACAATATGCCCATCTAGTTTGTCATTTAGAGTTAGTGCTTCTTCTAAATGCACTTTATCTTTTAGATTCTCAATTGCAATATTATCTCTACTTTCTTTGCTAAGTATCGCATCAAATTCATTATCTTTATATCTTGTTGCTGTTAGGCAAATACCATTTACTGCGATGCTTGCACCAATTTTTGGTGCTAAGTCACTTTTGATTGTGATTGTTTCATTGCTAAATTGTTTTACAATTCCTATATGTTTAACCAATCCACTAAACATAAAAAACCTCTCTACTTTTAGATTCTGCTATTATTTTAACTTAATTTTTATTATGGAGTTTAGTGTGTATATTGATACGCATTGTCATTTAGACAGTAAAAAATATAAAGAGAATCTTGATACTATCATCACAAATGCTCTAAATCTTGGAGTGCAAAAGATTATTATTCCTGGTGCTGATATCAACGATCTACCTTATGCAGCACAAATTGCAGAAAAATATAGTGGTGTATTTTTTGCAAGCGGGATTCACCCAACAGAAATAGGTGATTTTGATTGTAATATGCAAGCAAAGATAAAAGACATCTTAAGCAATCCAAAATGTATCGCGATAGGTGAAATAGGACTTGATTATCATTATTTTGATTCTAATAATTGTGATGATATAAAATTAGCACAAGAAAGAGCTTTTAGATACCAAATAGAACTTGCAATCTCTAATAATCTACCAATTATAATACATACTAGAGATTCTAATGATGATGTAATTAGAATCTTAAAGGATTATGAAAGTGATATTATAGGTTTGGTTTTTCATTGTTTTGGTGGTGATAAAACTCTAGTAAATGCACTATCATGTCCTACTTATTTTGGTATTGGTGGGGTTGTCAGTTTTAAAAATGCACAAAGTTTGCGAGATTGTCTTCAAGAGTTGCCACTAGAATCTTTGATTTTAGAGACAGATGCTCCATATTTAGCTCCAATGCCACATAGAGGTAAAATAAATACACCAGAATATATACCTATTATTGCAACGCATTTAGGGGAGACTTTGTGCTTGGATTTAGAAATTATTGCTACCAACACGACAAATAATGCTTTGAAATTATTTAAGATTTGATTTGTTTTTATCAAAAAGATAAAAAAATAGTTTAAGAAAAAATAAGTATAATCCATAGTTTTATACAATTTTTATTTTAGAGGTTTTATTGCAAAATAATTTAGCAAAATTTATATTTATTGCCATATTTGTTTCAGTAAGTAATGCTAGTTTTTATGGGAATCAATTCAGTGCAGTAGAGAGTATTTTAAATGCATTTGATATTGATACTTCATTTCAAACTGATACTAGCTTATTTGAAATTCATAATCAAACAATTAGCGGTGAGAGATGGGAATCTTTTGTTGATAGTTTTGAGAGAGGATATGTTTATATACCTATTTTAAAGCAAATGTTAAGTGATGCAGGAGTTCCACAAGAATTTTTATATCTAGCTATGGCTGAATCTGAATTTTCACCAAGAGCATATTCACCAAAAAAAGCATCAGGTATTTGGCAGATTATGCCTAGCACAGGAAAGCAGCTAGGTCTTAGAATAGATGATTTTATAGATGAAAGAAGAGATCCTATAAAATCTACCGCTGCAGCTATAAAATATTTAAAGTTTTTATACAATGCAACTGGAAAATGGTATTTAGCAGCAATGGCTTATAATTGTGGTATAGGACGATTGCAAAGAGCTATAAAAGAAGCAGGAAGCAGTGATGTTTGGGTATTAATGGATGAACAAAAGAAATACATTCCATCAGAAACTAGAAATTATATAAGAATGATTATATCTATGGGGGTTGCATTTAGCGATATTGGAATCTTAAAAAATGAAGAGAAAGAGTATTTTTTAAATCGTGGAGTAACTACTACATTAACATCAATTAAGATTCAAGGTGGGGTTAGCCTGCATTCTATTGCTCAAGGAGCGGGCATTAGCCTAAATGAGCTTAAACAATACAATAGGCAATTTAAATACGATTTTTTACCATTTGATAATGCAGAGTTTGATGTTTATTTACCATATGAATATTTGCTTAGTTTCAAACAAAATTTTGATCCAAAAAAGATAGATTTTGCAAAATATTTTATTACATATAAAGTTGCAAAGGGTGATAGTTTGTATAGCATATCAAGAAAATATGGTGTTAGTATAAAATCTATAAAAGTTGCAAATAACTTGAAAAAAACATTGCTTTCTATTAATCAAAAATTGATAATTCCACTTAAAGATAGTAAATATGCAATGATAAATAATTCATTAAATGGGAGATGAGGTTGAATAAAAATATTTATTTACTTACAACATTATTTATTTTTTTGGCTGGTTGTGCTAGCACTTCTACATATCGTGGAGGTATTGGTGCATTTCAAGATTATGAAGGATTTCAAGATTATTTAAATGGTTATTCACCATCAAAATCTAGCTATTATGAAGATAATACATATAGTAGTAATTATAATCCAAACAATAATACACCTAATAATAGCTCGTATCAAAATCAAAATACTGAAGGCAATGTTTCTACTCTTCCACCTCCAGAGAATATACAATTAGGAAGTGCAAGGGATTCTGAAGCATTACAAAGAGCTACTATGAAGCCATATCAAATTAATGGTAAGTGGTATTATCCACAAAAAGTTAGTATTGGCGAGAGTTATGATGGCATTGCTAGTTGGTATGGTCCAGATTTTCATAATAAAAAAACATCAAATGGTGAAACTTATGATATGCATCTTCATACTGCAGCACACAAAACTCTTCCTATGAATACAATAGTAAAAGTTGTAAGCAAAGATACAAACAAAAGCACAATTGTGCGTATAAATGATAGAGGTCCATTTGTTGAAAATAGGATTATAGATTTATCTGCTGCTGCAGCAAAAGATATTGATATGGTAAAAAGTGGGACTGCTAGAGTAAATATTGAAGTAGTTGGCTTTAATAATGTTGTATCAAATGATATTGCAAATCAATCAACTATAGTAAGAGATATGGTAAATTCAAGTGAATTTAGTGATGAATTTAAAGTAGGAAATGTAGAATATAGTGTATCTGGTGGAAATTTTGCAGTTCAAATTGGTGCATTTAGAAAAGAAAATGGAGCTAATATTTTTAAAGATACTCATAAATATAATGGATATTCAACTATCGTCAAAAGCGGTGAATTAGGTGGAGAAGCTATTTATAGAGTATTTGTAACAGGCTTTAAGAGTGAAGATGAAGCTAGAGATTTCATAAAGGATAATAAAATCGATGGTTTCTTGATAAGAGATTAGGAGTAAAACTCATGAAAGCATTAACTAGGACTACAAAAGAAACTAATATAACAGCAAAGCTCAATCTTTATGGCAATTCAAAGAGCTCTATTGATACGGGTATAGGTTTTTTTAATCATATGCTTGATTCTTTTGTAAGACATAGTTTGATTGATTTAGAGTTGCAATGCAAGGGTGATATAGAGGTCGATTATCATCATAGTGTTGAGGATTGCGGTATTGTAATTGGTGAATTACTGCATCAAAGCCTTTATCCAGTAGGTGGGATTGAGCGATTTGGTCATGCTAGTATTGTGATGGATGAGGCTTGTGTAGAGTGTAGTATTGATGTATCAAATCGTGCTTTTTTTGTATTTGAAGCTCCATTAAGTGGAAAGATAGGGACATTTGATGCTGAATTGATAGAAGAATTTTTTAAAGCATTAGTATTTAATGCAAATCTAAGTGCCCATATAATCTATAAAAGAGGTAAAAATTTACATCACATAAGCGAAGCGGTATTTAAAAGCTTTGCTGTTGCATTTCGAAATGCAATAAAGCCAAATGATAGAATTATTCTTCCAACTACAAAAGGAATATTGTGATTAAATTATTATGTCTTGATGTAGATGGCACATTAAGTGATGGTAAGCTGTATTTTTCATTTGATATAAATTTAGATAAATCTTATGAAATAATGAAATCATTTTGCATCAAAGATGGACTTGGCATAGCATATTGGAATAAAATAGGCAGAAATGTGGCGATTATTACAGGGAGAAATAGCCCTATTATTGAATACAGAGCAAAAGAAATAGGCATTAGTCATGTATTTATGGGGGTAAAAGATAAAGGCAAATGTGTTAGAGAATTGCAACAAAAATTAAATATAGATTCTAGTGCCTGTGCGGCAGTTGGTGATGATTTAAATGATATTTCTATGTTTAATGAAGTTGCACTTAAATTTGCTCCAAATAATTGTGCTAGTGAAATATCAAATATCGCAATTAAGCTAAAAAATAATGGTGGCAATGGTGCTGTTAGAGAGGCTATTGAATATATATTGAAACAAGAAGATATGTATGAAGAGTTTATTAAATATTGGGAATAGCGTTTCATTATTTTTTGCTTTGTTACTATTTTTTAGTATAGTAGTAATTTTTTCATTTGATAAAAATGCAGTTATCCCTTATGCAAATTCTGTTGATATACCAAAGATTGAATTAAACAATTTTACTATTTATCAAATAAGCAATGAGAATCTACTTACAAGATTGTATGCACAAAATGCTAAACAATTTGATAAATTTGAAGAATTTAGCAATGTAACTTTAGAGAGATTGAATAATAATATTATTGATAAGATTACAACAAAAAGTGCTATTAAAAAAGATAATGCCATATTTTTTGATGATGGTGTGAATGATAATAGAGATGGTTATGATTTGTATTCTACAAAAGGTGTATATAGAATAGATAAAAATATCCTAGAGGGAAATGGCTTTTTTAGTATTAATGGTAATTTTCAAGATATAAAAGGTGATGATATATATTATGATGCAAATACAGGATTAGTTAGTGCAAAAAATATTAATGCAAAACTTAATATAAAAAAATATCCAAAGAAGTGAGAAATGATATTTAGAATCATATTTATTTTTATTAGTGTATTTTTATATGCTGATGATACTTTAGAGGTAAAAGCCCTGCATTTTAAGGCTGATGAATTAAAAGGCATTATTGAATTAAACGAAAATGTAGAAATCAAACGAGGTAAAGACGAGCTTTATGCTTCTAAAGTGATTATAAATATAGATAAAGATAGAATGCCTACAAATTATTCTGCATATGGCGGAGTGGATTTTGTTGTTGTTACAAAAGATAATAGAATCTTAAAAGGTAAAGCAAATGAAGTGTATTACAATGCAATAAATGGAGAATATAAGCTAGTTGGTGATAGCAAAGTAATAGAAGATGGCACTACAAATGCTGTTACAGGTGAAGAGATTATTATTAATAATGATATTGGTTATGTAAATATTACAGGCACAAGCAAAAAACCAGCAAAGATAATTTTTAAGCTAGAAGAAGGCAAAACAAAGTGATACAAAATAATCAAATTTGTGTACTTTCATCATCATTTACAAAGTCAATAGAAAATAAATCTCAAGCTCCAAGTGTGCTTTATAGTGAAATTGCAATTTTAGGGCGAAGCAATGTTGGAAAATCTAGTGCAATAAATTTACTTTTAAACAATAAAAATCTAGCAAAATCATCATCAACACCGGGTAAAACAAGACTAATTAATTTCTTTTTATCATCGTGGAGATTGGATGATGTTGTATATGATTTGAGATTTATTGACTTTCCAGGTTTTGGATATGCAAAAGTCTCAAAAGAAGAAAGAAATTTATGGGATAAGAATCTAAGCGAGTTTTTAAAAACTAGAGATTCTATAAAATTATTTATTCATTTAATAGATTCTAGACATACAAATCTAGCAATTGATAATGAAATAAAAAACTTTTTAAATAGCTTATTGAAGCCAGATTCTAAGATTCTTAGTGTTTTTACAAAATGTGATAAATTGAATAAAAATGAATTAATAAAGCTAAAAAAAGAAGATTCTATATGTATTTCTTATAATGACAAACAAAGTATAGAATCTTTACGATTTAGCATATTAAATCATCTTTATGGGGTGTAGGTATGGAAGTTGATAAAGTAGAATTTAAAATTATAAAGCCAAAAATTGCTGATATACCAAATATGCGGAATCTTGTATTAAAAGAAGTTCAAAATGGAGTGATTTTAGATAGAAGTGAAGATGAGATTGCAAATACAATTCGCTCATACAAGATTATTAAAAATGCTAATGATGAGATTATCGCATTTAGTGCACTTTATATTTATTCTATGATTCTTGGTGAGATTAGATCATTAATAGTAAAAGAAGATTTTAGAAGAAAGGGGCTTGCTAGTTTGCTTATAAATGCCCTAATAGAAGATGCAAAAGAGTTAGGATTAAAAGAGATTCTAGTATTAACATATAGAAGAGAGGTTTTTGAAAAATTAGATTTTAAAGAGATTGATAAAGCAAAAATCCCAAATCATAAAATTTGGGCAGATTGTATAAAATGCAAGCGATTTCCTATATGCGACGAGATAGCACTTATCAAAACTTTGTAAAAGCAAGTCTTTTTCAAAGTTTTTTACTTATCTATAATATATTAAGTAGTATATATTTATTTTTACCACCATTATTTGGTGTGCTTTTTTTGTATTTTATTTTATTACTTAGAAGGGAGCGATATTATTCACTCTATTCCTTTATAGCTGTTATGTGTATATTTGAAATTAGCAAAGGATTCTATCCTGGAATCTTATTTGTTACATATGCTTTGGTTTATATATTTTTGTTTCCAAATATTGTAAAAATATTTGATAATTTCAATATTTTTGATATTTTTTATCCACCTATTATTTATGTTTTATACTTTATATTGAATTTCTTTATCTTGCTTTTTTATAACTATGATGTAGATATTTGGAGTTCTATGATTGTTTATTATATATTGATTGAAAGTATTATTATGTTGGTTGCAAGATGGATATTCGATATAAAATAGTTATTAATATTGTTGCTTTAGTATTTTTGATAATATTAGCTAGATTGTATTTTTTATCAATAGTATCACATGAAAAATATGAAAAAGAAGCAAGACATAATATAATAAGAACAGAGATGTTAGTGCCTGCTCGTGGTCAGATTCTCGATAGAAATAATCAACCTCTTGCTATAAATTCATTGGGTTATTCAATATCACTTAGTCCATATTTAGGTAGAAAAAAAAATCTTGATACTTTAGACAAAGAAATATCAAAAATTGTATCTTTATTGCCAAATCTTGATGCAAAGCAGCTAAAAGATGACTATATGAATTCATATTCCTCTTATAATCATAACTACATAAAGGTAGCAAATTATATCCCATATGAAGAGATGTATAAAGCATATACAATACTTACTCAAAGTGACAATATCAAAGTGAGCAATGCTATAAAAAGATACTATCCAAATGATTCTTTGGCATCACATATTATTGGATATATAGGCTCTGCAAATGATGATGATATAAAAAAAGATGAAAGTTTAAAATTTATAGGATTGGTTGGCAAGAGTGGTTTAGAGCGATATTATAATGATTTTTTGCAAGGTGAATTAGGTTATATAAAAACAAAAGTTGATGTTTTAAATCAAACGGTTGAAGTAATTGATGAGAATCTAGCAAATAAAAGACATGATATGACGCTTGGTATTGATATAAGATTGCAAAAAACACTTGATAGCGAGTTTGATGGCAAGGCAGGAGCGGCTATTGTGATGGATGCGCATAGTGGTGAGATTCTATCTGCTGGTAGCTATCCAGAATACAATCTAAACTATTTTATTGATGGTATATCAAATAAGCAATGGAGTGAGCTTATAAATAGTCCAAATAATCCATTTTTAAACAAAATGATTAATGGAACATATCCTCCCGGAAGTGTTATAAAAATGGGAGTTGGACTATCATTTTTGGAGTTTGCAGGAATTAATGAACATACAATTATTGATACACCTGCATATTTAGAAGTTGGAAATAGAAAATTTAGAGATTGGAAAGTAGGTGGTCATGGAAGTGCAGATTTAATAAAAGCCTTAAGAAGAAGTGTAGATGTATATTTTTATAAACTTAGTCAAAAAATAGGTGATGAAAAGATGGCTTCTACACTCTCAACTATGGGTTTTGGAGAAAAAACTGGAGTTGATTTACCAAATGAATCTAGTGGAATCTTGCCTACAAAAGAATGGAAACTCACAAATAGAGGTATGCCATGGCTAATTGGTGATACAATTATTACTTCAATAGGACAAGGTTTATTTTTAGCAACACCTATGCAAGTTGCTAGATATACTGCATTGCTTGCTACAGCAAAATTGCCAACTCCACATTTTGTAAAAAAACTAGGTGATGAGGAAGTGATATTTGAAGCGCAAGATGTGCTTAGCGATTTTCAAAAAAGTAAGCTTAGCAGTATCGCACTTGGTATGTATCAAGTATGCAATGAAAAAGATGGAACTGCATATAAAGTTACTCTATCTTCTCCTATTCCTCTTGCTTGCAAAACTGGAACTGCACAAGTTGTTGGGATTCCACAAGATATAATAAATAGGATTCCAGAAAGTCAAATGGAGTATTATCATAGATCTCATGCATGGATTACAGCATTTTTACCATATAAGAATCCAAAATATGTAATCACTATATTAGTTGAACATGGAGGTAGTAGCGGTAGAGCAACAGGACCAATTATTACAAATATAGTAAAAAAAATGAATGAACTTGGATATTTTAAAAATAATAATATGGATATAAAAAATTAAGTAAAATTAACAAAAAAAGGTTTAATCTTGCTAAATAAAATTGATAACAAAACTATACTAATAACAGGCGGCACTGGCAGTTTTGGCAGGGAATTTGTCAAAACATTATTGCAAAAATATAATCCAAAAAAAATTATTATTTATAGTCGTGATGAATTAAAGCAATATGAAATGGCATTGCAGTTTAATGATAAAAGAATGAGATATTTTATAGGCGATGTAAGAGATTTTAAAAGATTGCTTAGTGCTTTAAATGGAGTAGATGTTTGTATTCATGCAGCAGCCCTAAAGCAAGTCCCTATCGCAGAATACAATCCAATGGAATGTATAAAGACAAATATCAATGGTGCTAGCAATGTAATAGAATCTTGTTTGCAGATGAAAGTAAGTGATATTATAGCTTTAAGCACAGATAAGGCTGCAAATCCAATTAATTTATATGGAGCTACAAAACTATGCAGTGATAAGCTTTTTGTTAGTGCTAATAATATCAAAGGTGCTCTAAATTCAAGATTTAGTGTTGTTAGATATGGCAATGTTATTGGTAGTAGGGGGAGTGTAGTGCCATTTTTCAAACAATTAAAACAAGAAAGTGCAGAGTTTATACCGATTACAGATGAACGAATGACAAGATTTTTTATCACACTAAAAGAAGGTGTAGAGTTTGTATTAAAATCATTAGAAAGAATGCAAGGTGGAGAGATATTTGTGCCTAAGATTCCAAGTGTGAAAATCACCACTCTAGCAAAAGCTATTGCTCCAGAGATTCCACATAAGATAATAGGTATTCGTCCAGGGGAAAAACTGCATGAGATAATGATACCTAGAGATGATTCTAGGCTTTGTTTTGAATTTGAAGATTTTTATATAATAAAACCTAGTATCAATTTTACTTCAAATATAAATTATTCTTTGACTATGTTAGGTGAAAGTGGCGTAGCTGTATGTGATGATTTTGAATATAGTAGCAATACAAATACAAAGTGGCTATCTCAAATTGAATTAGAGTCGCTTCTTTAGCGTTTTAAAATTTTATATAATATAATACAAGATAATACAAATTTAGGCTATAAGGATAAAAGTTTTGACTTTAGGCTATGAAATACCACAGGGTAGTAAAATACATTTTGGAACTAGTGCTAAGATTAAACGAGATATAGAACTAAAGGCAGTTGATATTTTTTATAAAAATGGATTTGAAGAGATTTCAACACCTAGTTTTAGTTTTAGTAATGATAATAAAGTGTCAAGAAATACCATTAGAATAAGCTCTAATAACAATAAACAAATGATTTTAAGAAATGATAATACAACAGATGTCATAAAAATCATACATAGGCATTTAGGCGATATTAGCCACAAAAAATGGTTTTATATACAGCCATTTTATTCATATCCAAGTGCAGAGATTAATCAAATTGGTGCAGAGTTTTTAAATAAAGATTCTTTAGGAAATCTTTTGTGTGTCGCAGTCAGTATTTTTTTAGAATTAAAAATAGAGCCAATTTTGCAAATTTCAAACATGAATATCCCTAGACTTTGTGCAAAAGAAGAGAATCTTGATATAGAAATATTTTCTAGGACAAATATTGATAGCATTTTAAAATCTGCATCATATTTTGCTCCTTTAGTATCAATACAAACAAAACAAGATCTCATATCTTATATCAAAATAGCACCTAGTTTTTTAAAAAGTGAATTAGAAAATCTACTTCATATAGCTAGTTGTTGCCATTATGAAAATACTATATTTTCTCCGCTTTATTATTCACCAAATGGCTATTATGATAGTTTATTTTTTAGAATGTTTGATGGAAATAAAGTATTGCTTCTTGGTGGAAGATATGAGATTGATGAGATTAAATCATGTGGATTTGCAATTTATACAAATGATGTGGTTGATTATATTTTAAATAAGGTTGGTGAATGAGTAAGTGTGATGTTATAGTTGGAATCCAGTGGGGTGATGAAGGTAAAGGCAAGATTGTAGATAATCTAGCTAAAAATTATGATATTGTTGTTCGCTATCAAGGCGGTCATAATGCAGGACATACAATAGTTGTAGATGGTAAAAAAATAGCTCTCCATCTAATTCCAAGTGGAATCTTATATGATAATTGTATAAATCTTATAGGAAATGGCGTAGTTATCAATGTAGAAGCATTTCTTGATGAAATCTCACAATTTAAAAATATAAATGGCAGAATCTACATAAGTCCAAAAGCACATTTAATATTGCCATATCATGAGATTATTGATAAATTCAAAGAAAAAGATTCTAATAGATCTATTGGCACGACTTGTAAAGGTATTGGTCCTGCATATGTTGATAAGGTTGGTAGAAATGGATTTAGAGTAGGGGATTTACTAGATACAGACAGCATGATTGATAAAATGAAAGATTATTTAAAATCAATAGAATTTTATAGTAGTATTTATGATGTCAAACTTCCTAGTATAGATGAACTTGCTTCAAAAATACTTTTTTATTCAAATAATCTAAAACCATTTATAAAAGATACAAATGAAATACTATGGAATGCAATGGATAATAACAAAAAAATACTACTAGAAGGCGCGCAAGGAAGTATGCTAGATATTGATCATGGGACTTACCCTTTTGTTACTAGCTCAAATACGATTTCTGCAGGTGCTTGCAATGGCAGTGGAATCTCACCTCATGATATTGGTGAAGTAATTGGTATTGCTAAGGCATATTGCACTAGGGTTGGAAAAGGATATTTTCCAAGTGAAGATTTTGGAGAAGATGGAAAAAGATTGCAAAAAAATGGCTTTGAATTTGGCACTACGACAGGCAGGACTAGACGATGTGGCTGGTTTGATGCATTTGCTTGCAAATATGCTATTAGGTTAAATGGTGTAACTTCACTTGCATTGATGAAACTTGATGTATTGAGTGGATTTGATAGCATAAAAGTTTGCATTGGATATAAAAAAGATGGAAAAGAATTAAATAGTTTTCCATATAGCCTAGATAAAGTAGAGCCAATTTATAAAGAATTTGAAGGCTTTGATGATGTGAGTGGTATAAGAGAATTTGATAAATTACCAAAAAAAGCACAAGAATATATTTTAAGTTTGGAGCAAATTTTAGGAACTAGGATCTCTATAATCTCAACAAGCCCAGAGAGAGAAGATACTATTAAACGATGACAACGAGATTTAATAGTATATTAAAAATAAAAAAAGACATATTAAACAAGATAGAAAGAGAGCTAATAAAAATCAACCAAGCAATTTCTCTAAAAGAAAATGAAATCATGCTTCTAAAAGAACAGCTAAATAATATGAAAGCACCAAATGTAAGTGTTTATAGAGAATTACTAGCTTTTAAAGATTCTACTTCTGCATTTTTAAATGAGATTATAGAGGAGCAAAATCTCTTAGAGATGATGTATTCAAGTAGAATCGATATAAATAAAAGATATAAAATAGCAATGATTGAATATGAAAAGATTAATTATTTGCACACAGAAGAGTTGAAATTAAAAATAGATAAATTGAAAAAAGAAGAGCAAAAATTCATAGATGAAGTTGGTGGAATCTTATATCATTTAAAAAAATGATACACCAAATATGTAAGATTATGATGGTTGTTAGGAGAGTTTGAATGAAAAGATTATTTTTTCTTTATTTTTTTTGTATTTTATTTGCTAATGGAAATGAAAATCCAAGCAATGTTATAGATTGTAATATCATTTTTGAGCAACGCAAAAGCGAATTGATTAATCAATTAAGAGAAATAGAAGAACAAAAAAGATTAATGACAACTCTTTATAATCAACAGCAAGCACAAAATGATAAAAAGCTTCAAGAGTTAGAGTTAAAGGAACAAAAAGTAGAATCTTTACTAAAAGAGGTAAAAGATAAAGAACAAGAAATTAGAGATTTAATAAAGCAAAATGAAGAGATTCTAGCAAATATCCAAAATGTAAATAGTGAAAAAATAAGTCAGACTTACTCTCAAATGCGAGATTCTAAAGCAGCTCCAATTATAGAAAATATGCCATTAAAAGATGCTGCAGAATTGTTATATTCAATGCAGGCAAAAGATATGGGCAAGATTCTATCAAAGATGACGCCACAAAGAGCCGCAAAGCTTACTGAAATGCTAAGACTTGGACCACCATTTGAAGATTTGGAATAATTAAATATTTCCAAATCTTCTATTTCGCTTTTTAAAATCATCTATAATTTTTTCTAATTCATCACTTTTAAAATCTGGAAATAATGTATCACAAAAATAAAGCTCTGCATATGCACTTTGTAATAATAAAAAATTTGATAATCTTTTTTCGCCACCTGTGCGTATCAATAAATCAACATCTGGAATATTTGCTGTATCAAGATTTGCTTGTATTAGGTTTAAGACTTCATTTTTTGTAATATTATCTGGAATCTTTGTCTTTAATACCGCTCTTGCAATCTCATCTTTTGATCCATAATTTAGTGCTAGAATCTGCGTAAGAGATGTGTTTTTTGATGTTTTTTCTTCTAGTGATAATATCAAATCTCTAAGTTTATTTGAAAAGCCATTCATATCGCCAATCACTCTAAATTTGATATTATTATCCATATATGTTGAAGCTTCTTTGATTAGATATTTTTCTAATAATTTCATCAAAAAATCAACTTCTATTTTTGGACGCGACCAATTTTCTGTTGAAAATGCATATAAACTTAAAAATGAAATATTATTTTTGGCACACCATTTTGTAATATCTCGCACTACATTTACACCTTCTTTGTGTCCTTCTGTCCGTTTCATCTTACGCTCTTTTGCCCATCTACCATTTCCATCCATTATGATTGCAAGATGTTTTAGTTTATTCAATCAAATCCTTTGAAGATACCTCATCTACAAGATATGCGATATTTCTCCATGATATATTACTATAGTCATTTAGCCCAATCTCGCATGTAGTAGAGCTGCTAAAGCCTCTTTTTATTTTTGTTGTATCATAAAAGTTTGTTAATCCTCTGAGGGCATTTTTATTTAATTCTGGAGTAAAAAAGCCTTTATTCCCAGCAAATCCGCAACAAAATATAGAATTTTTTATAATTTTTCCATTTGTGCAAATTTTGCTTATATCTTCTATAATAGAATCTAAATTATTCTTTTTTAATGCACACATAGCATATACTGCTATATCTTCATTTATTTTGTTGATTTTTACTTTTTTTAATATTACTTCATAGATATATTGTGGTAAATCATAAATTTTTAATTTAGAATCTTTTAGTATTTTTACTAGATGCATGCTGCAAGCACTATGATCAAGTATGATTGGTATCGTTCCATTATCGCTTATTTTAAGCAGAATCTCTAATATTGTTTGTGTATTTTCATCATGTAAATCTTTATATTGTGCAAATGCCTTCCCGCAGCACATATTTTGTATTTCTTTTGGATATATTACATTGATATGTGCTTTATCGCATAAAGATTCTACTACTTTGTATAGTGGAGTATCGTTTGTTTTAAAAGTCCTATTTATGCATGTAGTAAAGTATATAACAGAATCCTTATATTGCATTTGTGTGTGATTTGGTATAAATTTATTGCCTTTAGGCAGATTTTTGTATAGATAAGGTATTTTTCTGCTTATATGCCTAGCTTTTGTTGAGAGACTAGAAAATAGATTTGGATTTAGTGTATGGGTGAGATTTAGCCCACTTGATGCACTTTTTGTATAAAAAGACATATTTTTTATTATATGTTTTACAAATTTATTTGTATCTTTTTGTCTTAAATTTAGAGCGATATTTGCAGTATCGATTTCTAAAGGACACAAAGTCGCACACATAGAACAAGCTGCGCAAGTTTCATTCCCTAAATATTCATATTGTTTTTGCAATGTAGCTAGAAGTGCTAGAGATTCTTGTGAATCTAGTTTTCTTAATCGCTCCATTTCACGCCATATTGTAATTCTTTGCCTTGGATTTAGAGTGAGTGCCTCACTAGGGCAAGCTTTTTGACAGAATCCGCATTCCATACATTTATTGATAAAATCTTCTATTTTTGACATTTCTTTGATATTTTTTGTATGTATTAGCGGATCATTTGTGATTATTACATCTGGATTTAATAGATTTTTTTTATCAAAAATATTTTTGATTTTTTTATTTATTTCATAAGCTTTTTTACCCCATTCCATTTCTACAAATGGAGCCATCATTCTCCCTGTGCCATGCTCTGCTTTGATGCTTCCTCCCATGCTAGATACGATTTTTGCCATATCAAATACGAGATTTTCAAAGTTTTCTTTTTCTTTTTTGTTATTTAGATTTGGTGTGATGATAAAATGCACATTCCCACTTAGTGCATGCCCAAAAATAATTCCATTAAAATTATATTTTTTAAATAAATTGGTAATTTCAGTTATTCCATCCCCAAGCTTATCAATCTCAAAACACACATCTTCGGTAATTACGCTACTTCCATCACCTCTTGCCATTGAAGCAATAGGAAGCAAGCCTTTTCTAATCTTCCACCATTTGCTAAATTCATTTTCATCTTGACTATATAGTGCTTCTAGTGCCATATTTGTGTCTTTTAGAGAATCTTTTATTATTCTTAGATTCTCATCTAATTCATTTTGCAAATCACTTTGTGTTTGTATCAAAATACAAGCATATCCCTCTTTTATCTTAAGTAGTATTTCTGGGATATCTTTTAGATTCTGCACACTTTTTAATGAATTATAATCCATAATCTCTGCACTTTGGATGATATCATCATTTTTGGCTAGGATTTTTACTGCTTTGGCTGCCTCTAATATATTTTTATAAAATAACAATCCACAAGCTTTGTATTTGCAATCTTTTACACTATATAATTCAACACTTGATATGAAGCCTAAAGTCCCTTCACTACCTACAAAAATATGATTTAAGATATCTTTTATATCATCAAAATCAAGAAGTGAATTGATAGAATATCCTGTTGTATTTTTTATCTTATATTTTTTATATATCAGCTCTTTTAACATGGAATCTTGCAATATTTCTTCTCTTAAAGCAAGCAAAGAATCCACTATATGCTTGTGAGTTTTAAGAAAAGATTCTATGCTTTGTTTGTTTGAAGTATCAAGAATTGCCCCATCTTGTAAGATAACACGAATTGATTTTATTGTTTGATAGCTATTTTGTTTCACACCGCAACACATTCCACTAGAATTATTAGCTACAATTCCGCCAATTGAAGCCATTGTAATAGTCGCTGGGTCTGGTCCAATTTTTTTATTTTTATCTTTTAGAATTGCATTTGCATCACTTCCAATGACACCGCAATCAAGTCTAATTGAATCATTATTTACTTGTATTTTATTCCAATTTGTTGTTGTGATGACTAATATACTATCGCTTAAACCTTGCCCTGAAAGGGAGCTTCCATATGCTCTAAATGTAAGTGCTAGATTGAATTCATCGCTTAATTTTAATATTTTTATGATTTCATCTTCACTATAAGCCCTAATTACAACTTGTGGAATGTATCTATAACAAGATGCATCAGTCCCTAGTGCAAATCTCCTTAAATAATCAATATAGATTCTATCTTTTAAAAACTCTTTTGCCCTTATATAAAACTCTCTATGTTTTGATGAAATTTCACTCATAATAATCTCCTAGAAAATTAGATTTTCATCCAGGTTGTTTATTATTTGTTTTGGAATCTTTGATTTTATCGTGTAGTAGTAGTTTTTACCATTTACATTTTGCTTAAAGACACCTTCTGGCAAATCAAAACTCCTTTTTAAACCTGGTTCAAATTTTATGATATTGCTAAAGAAATGTGAAAATACAGGCGCAGATACAACTCCACCAGATTCATATTTACCAATAGAAGTATTATCATCTCTACCATACCAAATAACAACTTGCAATGTTGGCGAGAATCCACTAAACCACGCATCAATATTGTCATTTGATGTTCCAGTTTTGCCTGCTAATTCTATACCATTTACTTTTGCTCTTTTTCCAGTTCCATTTTCAACAATATTTTTTAATAAATCGATTGTTAAAAAAGCTTGCTCTTTTGTTGTCATTTCTATTGAATTATTTTCTATTGCATATTTTTCATTATTATCTATATCTATCACGCTTCTTATTAGTTTTGGTTCATTTATAGTGCCATAATTTGAGAATATCGAGTAGTGCCTTGCTGCTTCAAGTGGCGATAAAGCAACGCTTCCTAATATGATTGACATATCTCTTTGAATATTCTTAAAGCCATAATCTATCATTTTATTATAGACATTATAGAATCCAACTAAATCAACAAGATTGATAGTAGCAAGATTTAGCGAGTATTGTAGTGCTTCTTTTAGAGTAACTAAACCGCTAAAGCTTTTATTAAAATTTCTAGGTTTCCATCTTGTGTCTTCTTCTGTAATTTCTCCTGTGATTTCATCTTGATTTGGCATTTCTTGTGTGATTTCTTGATGGATATTTTCATTTATTATTTCTGGATTCTCACTAGATTTTTTCTCATCTTTTTCTACAAGTTCTCCAAAACTTTTTGCTGTATCAGAAATACTGCTTGCAGGGGAATATCCCATATCAAAAGCAATTTGATAAAAGAAAGGTTTTATTGTGCTCCCAAATTGTCTTTGTGATTGTGTTGCGCGATTAAAATTGCTTTTTGTATAGTCTATACCACCAACCAAAGCTAGTATATTTCCGCTTCCATTTTCTGTAACAACTATTGCTCCATTTAGTGTATCAACTTCACCTTCAGCTAGTTCTTTTTGTTCATTTCTACTTTTTAATCTTTTTTGAATATTGTTATAACCATATATAAGTGATTTTTGTGCTATTGCTTGATAATCTAAATCTATATTTGTTTTTACTATGTATCCACCAGTTTTTATATCTTTAATATCACTAAGCTGCCTTAATACTTCATCTACTACATGAGGGGCAAGATTCTGACTTAATGTTTGATTATATACCTTTGGTCTCTCATTTATTGCTACTTGGTATTCATCTTTGTTTATCCAGCCAATTGAATGCATTCTCTCCAATATACTATTTGCTCTTGATATTGAAAATTCAAAGTTTTTTACAGGATCATAATAAGATGGAGCTCTAGGTAGTGCCATAAGCATTGCCATTTCTTTTAGTGTGAGGCTTTGTAAATCTTTATTAAAGTATCCATGTGCTGCAGTTTTTACGCCATAATATCCATGTCCAAAATAAATATGGTTTATATATTTTTCTAGTATTTCTTCTTTTGTAAGCATATTTTCTACTTGCATTGCAAGAACTGCTTCTCTTAACTTTCTATCTAGTGTTTTTTCATTCGATAATACTACATTTTTTACTAGCTGCTGCGTGATTGTGCTGCCACCTTCCATATACCCACCACTTTTTATATTTTTTAATATTGCTCTACTTATTGCATCAAAGTTTATACCACTATGTTCAAAAAACATCGTATCTTCAACTGCAAGCAATGTTTCTATTATCCTTGGTGGAATCTCATCAAAACTTGCAAAATATCTAAATTGATCTTCAAATACATTTGCTATTAATCTATCTTTTCTATCTAGGATTCTAAGTGCGATTTTTGGTTTGTAGTTTTTTATTGCTGATACTTTGCTTTGTGTATCAAAAATAATGATGGTTAATAAAGTAATAATAAAAAATACCGCTAAAAATAAAAATGTAAATAATACTTTTCTAGTGATTGACATAGTGTTTTTTAATCCTTTTATTTATTTTGCTAATAAATCATCTAAAAAGTTGTTATATTGATTTAAAATTTTAGTGAAAATATTTGAGAATCTAATTTAATGTCAAAGATATATTTAGCTTTAAAAATACAAGTATTTTAAATAAATTCTTTTAGAATTTATTTAAAACTTTATATCTATTCAGATTTTATTGCTGTTTGGATTTCTGCCATTGTTGATGATATTTTTTCATTTAACATATCATCGATAGCATTAAATATTTGCGTGCTAGATTCTTCTATAGATGTGATTTTTTCATCAATTATGCTTTTTGGTGTTGATTGTGTATTATCAAGCAATTGCTTAGCAAGTGTATTTGCCTCATTGTGAATACTATCATGAGGAGTTTCAACTTTTTTATACCCCATAGTATTAGAGAATTCTCTTTTGCCAATACCTTCATAATACCATTTTCCAAATCTGCATGAATGTCCATCTACTTGTTTGAACTCATTTGATATTTTAAATATTAATGAATACATAGCTTGTTTGTATGCCACATGATCTACTTTTGCTAAACCGCAGAAGATTCTGTCATTAGAACAAGATATTTTTAATTTTGATAAACGAGCATTGTTTTTAAATTCTTTTACAATATCATGTAATTCATCAATATTGTGTTTTACATTTTCTGTAACTTCATTAATATCTTCTGTGCTTGTTTGTATATCACTTGCTTCTTGTTGCATTGATTTTACAACTATAGCAATTTCTTTTGTAGCTTTTTGAGTTTTTTCTGCTAGTTTTCTAACTTCATCAGCAACAACGGCAAACCCTCTTCCATGCTCACCAGCACGAGCTGCTTCTATAGTAGCATTTAATGCTAGTAAGTTTGTTTGTTCTGCTATATCATCAATTAGTGAAATTACATTTGTGATTTCATTACTTCTTTGAATGAGTGAGCCAACAAGGGTGATTTCACTTTGCATTTTTTCATACAATACATTGATTTGATGCAATGAAGAATCTGCTATATCAAGACCTTTGTCCATTCCTACTTCTGTAGCAATTGCAGAATCAAAGATTTCGCGCAATTCATCTACCAATTTTGCAAGTATTTCTTGTGTGAATTTTGTGCCTATTTTCATACTATCACAATATAGTTTTAAAATATCTACACCTTGTCCTGGTTTTGGTGTAACTCGTGCATTTTCTTCAACCAATGAGAATATTATAATATCTTCATATCTTTTAGAATTTACTAATAAACAATGATTATGAGTGTTTATTCTCGCTACATCTTCTTTCAGTGAAGCTTTGATTTCATCAAAATTGTATAATAATGAAGCACCTTCGTTTTTAAATATAACCTCATTATTTTTCATTGCAATTATTGCTTCATTGTGTGAAAAACTAGCAATAGCTTTATAAGTATTGCATTCTTGTTTTAATTCTTGAATCTCTTTTTTGTATGTATTCAATAACTCTTCTGTGTTATTATCAGTCTTTGAACTAAAAAACATTGTTTATCTCCTTAAAAATTTAGCAACTTTTGTATAGTAACATAAAGTTAGAATTCTAACATAAATCATTGAATAAATAATAAGCCTATATTAATTTACTATATTTAGGTTATAATTAGGTTATTGTTTGTTTTTTAGAAAACTATTTAAATATCAGCGATTTTATTATATTAATAATTATAAGGTTTATATATCATGGTATCAAAATTAAATAATCAAGAGATTAAAAAGACAGAATCTCTAGAAATCATATTAGATAAATTACGGAAGGTCGTAGCAGCAAAAAAATTAAAAACTTCAAAACAAAGAGAAGATATTTTAACAATTATTTATAATAGCAAAGTTCATCTAAGCAGTGAAGGCATCGCTGTTGTTATGAAAAACAATAACAAACATTGCTCCGTTTCATCAATTTATAGAATCTTGCAATTTTTAGAAACATATGGATTTGTAACCTCAATTGATGTTGATAAAAGTGGCAAAAAATATGAAATTGCATCAAAAGAACATCATTATCATATCATTTGCTTAAGTTGTGGCAATATCGTTGAATTTATTGATAATGATATAAAAAATAAACAACTTGAAATTACAAAATCTCTACAATTCCAACTAATCAGCGATAATCTTAGATTATTTGTTCTTTGTGATAAATGCAGGAAAAAACAAAAAGGTTTGCAAACTATTTAGAGATTCTGCTTATTTAAGACTATCCCAAGTAAGTGGCTCTCCAAATTTTAAATCTTTTTTTGCAGTCTTGCCTATTATTTCATTTAGGTATTTTGGGGGCAATCCATTATTTGGGCGAATAGATTTTATATTATCAGCCTTTATTATTTCACCTTTTTTTATATCTTTGCTTACAAATAGACTCCTTGCAAACTCTCTTCCTTGTGGTATTTCATCATTATTTTCTTTTATGTTACTAGAATCTATTTTATAATTAGTATCTCCAATTGCATTTTTTGTATCTTTTATTATTTGGACTAATTGCTTAAACTCATCTTTGTCCATACTAAATTTAGAATCTACTCCGCCATATTTTTTATCTAAAATAAAATGCTTTTCAATCATGCTTGCTTTTAGGCTTACTGCTATGATAGCGGCATGAAATCCAATGCTATGATCTGAGATTCCATATTTGACACCATATTTTTTTTCAAAAATAAGCATATTGGATAGATTGAGTGAATTTAGTGGTGCTGGATACGAACTCGTGCATTTTAATATCGTTATATTATTGTTTCCAACTTGCCTTATTGCCTCTATTGCCTCTCTCATTTCATCGCCTATTGCAATACCACTTGATAAAATGATAGGTTTTTGTTTTTTTGCTATGTATTGAATAAGTGGAATATCTGTTATCTCAAAGCTTGCAATTTTATATATGGGATTATTTAGTGTCTCTAGCAAATCTACACCTTTTTTGTCAAAAGCACTGCTAAAGCATATTAAATCTATTTTTTTTGCTAATTCAAATAATTCTACATTCCATTCTAGCGGCATATATGCTTCTTTGTATAAATCATATAAATATTTATTATCCCAAATTGTATTTGATTTGATTTTAAAAATATCACTTTTGCAATTTAGTGTGAGGCTATCTGGTGTGTATGTTTGAAGTTTGACTGCACTAGCGCCACATTCTTTTATTGCATATAGACTTTCTTTTGCAAGATTTAAATCTTTATTATGATTTGCACTAAGCTCTGCAACAATAAACATTAACTCATTCCTTAAATACTAATTCTACTACATCTATAAGATTATTATTTTTTTTGATATAGTTGGTTTTTATCTCTTTAAAACCTTCTTTTTCATAGAATCTTAATGCTTTGCGATTATCTTTTAGGCATTGTGCAAATAATTGTTTTAATCCAATCTCTTTAAAACCTATGTATTTTATGACTTGCATTAATAAATTTCCATTTGATGTATTTATATTTGGATTTGTATAGATTCCGATATATGCGCTTAGATTTGATATATTTGTTAGTGATATTACGCCTAGTATTTCATCTTTTTTATCTTTGATTGCAAAATAGATTCTATCTCTTGTGGAATCTAGCTTTTTTATAAATTCAAAATGTTCTTTTTTTGTGATTTTTCTATCAAAAAACATATATTTTGAGACTCTTGCATCATTTCGCATATCTAAGATTTTTAATTTATCATTGCAATTTAACTTAGTAAAATTTATAGCAATTATATTTATTGAATCTAGCTGTATTTTGTCTTTAAGCATTGTATCTAGTAATCAATGTATTTATAAATTCATTTATTTTTCCGCCAATTTCAACTTTTGCTAATTTATTTGATAGTTTTTTTCTATCTTTAAATTTTCTTAGTGTTTTTAATAGTCCTTTTATTTGGTGAATATTTGTTGCTATTCGTAAGCCTTCTTTTTGCCATACTCTTAATTGATAGGCTTGATTTGGTGCAATTTGCATAGCAATAGTTGGCGTGCAAGTAGATTGCAATTCTACCATCGTTACACCTCCACCACTTATTGCAAGGTCGCAATCTAACATGAGATTTTTTAATACCCTAGGGCTTAGGTTTTTATGCATACTTGTATGAAAATTGTAGCTAATTGGCTTATGTATTTTGCCTAAAACTACATCAATCATCGCATATGGACATTCTTTTTCCATTATCTCTAATATACTTTGAGTATTATTTGCATAGTCATTACCACCAAGTGTAATTAAGATTCTACTTATATCTTTGTTTATTATTTTTTGTTCTCTTTGTCTAAATTCTTTTCTTAAAATATAATATTCAATCCCTGCAAAAATTTCATTTTTTATATCATTTCTATAGAATCTATCTCCAAGTAATCCACCATTTAATAAAATAGAATCTTGTGGGTAATCTATTCTATTAAAATCATCAAAAAATACGCATACTTTTGCTTTATTTTTTATATATTCGCATAATTCTTTATTTGCATAATATGAATCTACCACAACAAGCTTATTATTTATTATTTCATCAAGATTTGAATAATCATCACTAATCCATTCCATTTGCTTGCAATACTGCGATATATAATCACCTCTACAATAAATACTGACTTCAAAACCAGCATTCTCTAAATAGTCTTTTAGTGCATCACATCTGCTTAAATGTCCAAGTCCAAAGCCACTGCCTGCTTCTGTAAAAATTATTGCTTGCATATTATTTTATATTTCATCTCCGCAATTTTCCAATCATTTTGCGTATTAATATCGGCAACATTAATCTCTGGTAATATAATTAAAGTAGAATCTTCACTAAAAATAGGCTTTTTATCTGCAAAACTTTTTACATATCCAAAGTAAAATGCTCCAGCATCAAAATATATATTTTCTATATCTTGAGTTCTACAGTTTATAAAATTTTTATTTAATAAATAAAGTCTCTCATCTCTAATGTAAAAACCCCTTAATGGATTTGAATTAAACGCACATGCGCTAAAACAATAAGAATCTTTCTTTAGTTTTTTCAACCCTGCTTTTAAAAAACGAGAATCTAGCAATGGTGTTGTAGGATAAATACAACATACAATATCATCATCGCTAAGCCCTAGATTTTTTACCTCATAGCTTATCACATCTAGTGTTGTAGTAAAATCATCACTTAAGTTATTTGGACGAAGTGATGGCACTTCTGCTCCAGATTCTATTGCTATATTTTTTATTTTATTACTATTTGTGCTTACTATAATCCTATCAAATATTTTAGATTCTATTGCAGTTTTTATAGCATATGTAATGATTGGTTTTCCAAAAAATAGCTTTATATTTTTATTTTTAATTCTTTTACTGCCATCTCTTGCAGGTATGATTGCTATATTCATTCTTAGTATGGCCACGCTTGCTCGAGTTCTTTTGAGCCCCATTTTTGATGTCGTTTATTGCTTATATCACCTTCACTTGTGTAATTAAGCTTTAATTCTGAAATAAATTTAGATTCTATGCTATTATCTGATGAAATATCATATGGTCTTATAACACCACTTATTAAAATTACTTTTTTCTCCCCATCAATCATAATCTGTCTAGTGCCTTCTATATAATAATTACCATTGCTTAGGACTTTAATCACCCTTGCAGTAATTTCAAGATTTACATTTTCATCTCTATTTTGTGAGCCACCGCTATTAAAATTTGAATTTCCAGCTCCCAAAGTCATATTAAATGAGCTGCCATCTTTGAAATCTTGTATATTTTGTGCTATTTCTGCATTATTACCTGTATAATTTACAATAGGTGCATTTAGCTCGCCACCTTGCGTGCCATTATATGTTTTTTGTGTGCTAAATGTCGCATTTGAAGATTCATTTACTTTTACTAATAAAATATCATTTACTCTCATTGCCCTTCTATCTGCAAACATAGGACGCTCACCTTGTCCAAATAATGAACCTAATTTTGGAAATTCCTCTATAAAGTCTTTTTCCCCTAACTCCTCCACATATCTTGGCGGACTAAAATCCATAATAGGGTCGGCATATAAACTATATACCAATAAAATAAGAAGTAATAATATTTGTTTTTTTACCACCATTTTTAGTATTCCCTTGCTACATTTGATATACTTAAATCTTTTAAAAAGCAAAGTTTATTCCAAAATATATATTTAAGGATTTGAAGATGAATATAAAAGAACAATTAAAAAATGATCTAAAAGCTGCAATGATCGCAAATAATGTAATAAGAAGAGATACAATAAGACTTATTAATGCTGAATTAAAGCAAGTTGAAGTAGATAAAAGAGTAGATCTTAGCAATGATGATGTTATTTCTATTTTACTTAAGGCAAAAAAGCAAAGATTAGATTCTATTGAAGCTTATAAAAAGGCAAATAGAGATGATTTGGTGAAAAAAGAAGAAGATGAGTTGAATATCATTTTAGAATATTTACCAAAACAATTAAGTGATGATGAATTGAGATTGGAAATAAAAAGCATAATAGAATCTCTAAATGCAAATGGAATAAAAGATTTAGGAAAAGTGATGGCTAAAGCAAAACCACTACAAACAAAAGCTGATGGTGCTAGGATTAGTAAGATTGCAAAAGAATTTTTGGGATAAAAACATTAAATATTTTTAAGATATAATAAGCACTCATTTAATTTAAGGAGATTTTATGAATAAAATATTAGCCATGTTATTTACTATAGGGTTTATCAGTGGGTTACAAGCAGATGGCTTTGAAATAAAAGGTATTATTGGCAATATTGATAATAGTGCAAAAATAATTTCAGTTAATAATATCAATGTCCAAGTTATGCCTCAAACTCATATAAAACTTGATGATTGTGGTATTTTTGGCATGGATATAGATGGTAAATTTAGTGATTTGGCAGTTGGTTCATTTGTAGAAGTTGAAGCTTGGCCAAATTCTGCTGTAAATTCAGGCACTGGAGCTAGTTATATAGCTTCTGAAATTGAACAAAAATGCGTAAGCAATAGAGCTTATTAATAGACTAAAATTTTTAATTTTTGAAGAATCTCTTTTTTAAAGAGATTATTTTTTTTATTGTGAGATTATATGAATTTATTGAATAATATTAATGACTTTAATGAAGCAAAAAGTGTGATTCCAGGGGGAGTAAATTCTCCAGTTAGGGCTTTTAAATCTGTTGGTGGCAATCCAAGGATTATTCGTGATTCAAATAAATGTTATTTGATTGATGAAGATGGCAATAAATATATAGATTTTATCCAAAGTTGGGGACCATTGATTTTAGGACATAAAGATTCTGATGTTATTAATGCAGTAAAAGATGCATTAAATAGGGGTTTGGGCTATGGAGCGCCAACTGTTGGTGAGACAAAAATAGCAAAAGAGATTATCTCTACTTATGATTGCGTTGATAAGATTAGACTTGTAAGCAGTGGGACTGAAGCTACGATGAGTGCTATTAGATTAGCAAGAGCTGCTACAAATAAAAATGATATTATCAAATTTGATGGTAATTATCATGGACATAGCGATAGCTTACTTGTTAGTGCTGGAAGTGGGTGTGCGACATTTGGTTCTCCAAGCTCTCCTGGTGTTCCTAGTGATTTTAGTAAGCATACATTAGTAGCTAGGTATAATGATTTAGATTCTGTTGAATCTTGTTTTAAAGCAAGCGGTGATGTAGCTTGTATCATAGTAGAGCCTATTGCTGGAAATATGGGGCTTGTTCCTGGTGACAGAGAGTTTATTAATGGATTAAGAGTATTATGTGATAAATATGATGCATTGCTTATTTTTGATGAAGTTATGAGCGGATTTAGAGCATCTTTGCAAGGAGCATTAAGCTACTATGATATTATTCCTGATTTAGTTACATTTGGGAAAGTTATAGGTGGTGGATTACCACTCGCTGCTTTTGGTGGTAAAAGCCATATTATGGATTTGTTATCACCACTTGGGAGCGTATATCAAGCAGGCACTCTAAGCGGGAATCCTATCGCAGTTGCAGCTGGATATGCAACATTAAAAAAGATTAAACAAGATTTAAGTATCTATAATAGATTAGAAAAATTAGCCATATTGCTTACTTCTGGTATGGTAAAAAAAGCTAATGATTTTGGTTTTGCTATGCAAAGCTGCGTTCGTGGAAGTATGTTTGGATTTTTCTTTTGTGATAGTGAAGTAAAAAATTTTGATGATGCAAAAAAAGTAGATACAAAATTATTTGCAAGATTCCATCAAAAAATGTTAGAGCAAGGTGTATATTTTGCCCCTTCAAGTTTTGAGTGTGGATTTGTATGTTCTCCTATGAATGAGAATATTATAAATGAAGTTATTGAAAGATGTGAAGTTGTATTTAATGAGTTAGCAAATGAACAATGAAGAACCAAAATATAAAAGAATGCTAAGTGGGATTGCTGGATTGTCCCTTGGAATCTCTATCGTTGTTGCATTATTGCTTGGTGTTGGTGTTGGGATATTACTACAAAAAATATTTAATGTATTTTGGGTATTTTGGATAGGTGTTTTTTGGGGTGTGTGTGCTGCTATCTTAAATGTATATAAAGCGTATAAGTCTCAATTAAGAGAATTTGAAGAGTTCGCTAAAGACCCAAAATATAATCATAAATAATGATAATATTAGTTTTATCTAATATTATAATAGCCTTTATTCTTGCTATTTTTGATATTAGATATTTATATAGTTTTGAAATATCTTTTGTTTGCTCTATGCTTATTTTTTTCTTTTCATTTCAATCTATGCAAAAAAAAGTCCATACGATGACAGAGTTGTTTAAAAATAACCTTAATGATGATGAAGATGTTTCTATGTCGAAAAAAGAGAAATTTTTTATTGGCACTAGAATCTCATTTGGAATATTTAGAATATTGTCTTATGTTTTTTTAGGATTTTGCATTGTTGGTCTGATAAATAATAAATTATTTTTTATTATTCCATTTATAGTAGGGACTGCTACTTCCAGCATAGCCATGGCTTTTTGGTTGCTAAAAGATAAATCTTAAAGATTTATCTAGTTAGAGTGATTTCCATATTTTTATTGTATAGCTTTATTGTTTTGCTATCACCAGATATTTTAAATTCACCATCTAGGTTTTTCAAATAAATATTTTCAAATTGATTATCTTCTTCATTTGCACAATACATTCTAGTTGCTCCAGCAGTGCCAATCATAATGCTATCACTACCTCTGCTAAATCCAGCAAAATAGCTATTACAGCCTGAATTGCCATAGATTCTATCATTATCAATATTGAATGTTGCACTTTTTGCAATCTTTATTTTATTGCCATTGATCTTTATTTCACTAATCTTATATGCACCATTGTTTAGGCTGATTTTTGTATTATTTGGAATCTCTGCACAACCATTAAAAATATATATCATTATAATAAGTGTTAAAAGCTTTCTCATTGTATATTTTTTATCTCCTCTAAGATTTGTATTTTTGATTTTGGTTCAATAAGTCTATTTCCTACTTCTTTGCCATCTTTAAAAAATATTAGTGTTGGTATTCTTTTTATACCATATTCATTTGATAAATTTTCATTTTCATCTATGCTAATTTTTATTATTTTATATTCTTTTTCTAAATCTTTTAAAATCGGCTCAATCCTTACACAATCACCACACCAAGGGGCATAAAAATCTACTATTACAAATCCGCTTGATATTGCATTATTAAAACTTTCCATCACTTTCTCCTATAATCTTACTACTAGAATAAAGCTAAGTATAGCAAGAAAAATAAATAATACAATAGACAAAATAAATATCTTTAAACCAATTTGTTTTATTTTTTTAAAGTCGATTTGTAAGCCTAGTGCAATCATTGCAAATACTAAAAACATATTTGATGTAGTTTTTATGATTTGTAATATATGTATTGGAATCTCTATAATAGAATTGATTATGATTGCAAATAAGAAAAATATTGCAAACCAAGGTATATAAATTTTGCCTGTTTTGTTATCTTTGCTAATTAAAAATGAAATAATTAATAATAATGGCACAAGTAATATTACTCTAATCATTTTTAAAATAATAGCACTCTCTAGTATGGCTTGATTATTTGGGCTTATTATTGCTCCAGCTGCACCTACTACATTTGCTACTTCATGCAGTGCCGCACCCAAAAACAATCCCTTTTCCATATCATCAAGTGGGATTATCCCGCTATTTATTAGTGTTGGAAACAAAAACATTCCAAGTAGCCCAAAGATTACGATACTAGCTAGCGCAGCTACATTTTTATAAGACTGACTTTTTATCACAGATTCTAAAGCCAAAATCGCGGCAGCACCACATACAGCACTTC
This sequence comes from Helicobacter sp. MIT 99-5507, assembly GCF_003364295.1. Taxonomy (NCBI): domain Bacteria; kingdom Pseudomonadati; phylum Campylobacterota; class Epsilonproteobacteria; order Campylobacterales; family Helicobacteraceae; genus Helicobacter; species Helicobacter sp. MIT 99-5507. Next base: position 58,219 of record NZ_NXLO01000002.1, on the reverse strand, counting down.
CTATGCTAATTAGCATTGATATTTGTTTATCTAACTTTAAGATTCTAGTTCCTATAAAATATCCAGAGCTAAAAATCACACTAACAATAATAAGTGCTATAAAAAACCCTTTAAAGCCAAGACTTGCAATTCCGCTTAAACTGATATTAAAACCAAAAAGCACAATCCCTATTCTAAGAAGATTCTTTGCGCTAAAATTTATTCCAGATTCTAAATGTTGCTTATGCCTTAAAAATATAAATGAGCATATTGCACCAAGGCAGATTCCAATAATTAGCACTGATATATGCATATTTTTGATATAGCTTGTATTTGCGATAATAAATGATAAGATAGCAATTATAGCTATAAACCCAATACCAAAATAAGTAGCTTTTATAAAATCAAATATTTTTTGCATAAAACTCCAATCAAAGATTAGAATCATAGCTAAAAAATTGTGTTTTTAAAGATTCCATCATTTTATTTATCTTACAATTTTATCCTTTAAGGTGTGGTGGGTGATTGCTTGATTATTTTAAGAGGAAAGTCCGGACTACAATGAAGCAGGATTCCATCTAACAGATGGCTATCGTAAGATAAGGGAAAGTGCAACAGAAAATAAACTGCTATTTAATAGTGATGGTGAAACGGCGAGGTAAGAGCTCACCGGATTCTAAGCAATTAGAATCGCATTGCAAACCCAATTCGTAGCAAAAAGAGCAGGTTAAAAGCTTCATGATTTTTAGCTCTTTGCTGAAAAATTATTGTGAAATAATTTTTAGATAAATAATCACCCTAAATTTATTTTAGACAGAATCCGGCTTATAGCCACGCCTTAAAAACTCCTATCAATGCTTGGTCTTAAAACTCTTATAATATTATTTTTTCATGTTTAAATGTAGATTTTGATTATAATAAAACAATGTCTTAGGTAGTGAAATAAAAATTTATTTGTAAGTGGTGGCTTAATAGTAGAATCTATCAAGCCAAAATATTAAAACTTATAATCATAAGTTAGTGATATTGCGTAATTTTGTTTTACTCTATATCTCATATCCCCTATACTTTTAGTTGCTGGATATATTGGAAGAGAGAAAGCTAAACCAAATCTATTGCTATCATAGTTTGCTCCTAAACCAACTCTAGCATCACTATAAATGCTACACGAGAAGAATCTGTATTAACAATAGTATTATTTAATATTGCTACACTTACACCAACCCTACAATCGCATCAAGTGAAAAATTATCTTTCTTATAAAGATCAAATATCACATCCGCATTTGCCATAAGTGGTAAAAAAGAATAATAAGTTGAAGTTTTATTCCCATTTCCTGTTACAGCACTACCAGCATTGCTTGTGTTTATATTGATAAAAGAATCTCTAAAGCCAAAATATCCTTGAAGTCCTACTACATCAGTGAAAAAATGTCTATATCCAGCTTTAATTCCATACATTGGAGTAGATATTTTAGACTTATATTTCCTATCATCTGCCCCTCCTTCTACAGCAACTTCACTTACCCCAAGATCAAATCCTAAGAAAAATCCATTTTTATCATTTGCTAGGCTATAACCAAATAATAAACATAAACAAAGTAAAATCTTTTTCATTTTAAAGTCCTTTAAATTAAAATTTTTTAAAATTTGGATTCTACCCCACCCTATTAAACTAGGCTTAAATTATTGTTTTAATAGTGCAAAAGTATGATATTTTAGAGCTTTATAAATTCAAAAAGTCCTGTTACGCCATTGTTTTTTATATCTGGAATGTTATTTAGATTCTCATTATAAATCTCAAGATGATTATTTTTGTATTTCATACATAGAACTACATCAAAGCCTATAATATATCCCATCTCTAGAATCTGCATTTTATCAAGTGTTTGTATTATTGTCTCTGGGCGATATACTCGATGTGCGTTGAAACAAACTTTGTTTATCACCCCAACAGGCACACTAAAATAGAGTTTTCCATCTTTTTTTAGCACTCTTTGAAATGCTTTTAGTGCACACTCCCATGCCATAGGGTCTATTGGATCACCATATCGTCCTAAACCAAAGTGTTCGACACTGCATAATGCTGATAAAGATTCTATGCTTTCACTCTCTATATTTTCTAAATTTGTAGCATCAGCTTGAATATATCTCAATCCCCCCCCCCATCTTTGGTTGCAAAAATGTTGTATTAAAATCATTATTCATAGGGCGAATATCAATTAGATTTACATTTTGATTTGCACCAAGAAGGTGAGCGATAAATCCTTGCACAGATGAACCTACATCATAATGCATATTTGGTTTGTTTTGAGAGACTTTTCTTGCACCCCAAATATCTTGCACAAAATAGCTATTTTCAATCACACCGCCATTGTTTGCGTATTTATCTTCTCTACAAATATAATCAAATTTATTATTTATGATAAATCTTTTATCTGTGTTTAATTCTTGATATTTTTTTCTATCAGATTCTACTTCCTCCTTGCTCATTATTTTTCTATTCAATTTTTGCTTGTATCTATTAAGTCTATTTTTTATTTTTGTAAAAAATTTCTTTATATTTTTCATTTAAACTCCAAATAAAATAATTTGTAATTATATATTGCATTATTTAAACCAAAATGCAATATCTACAATCATTACACTGCTGCTAAATAGGTAAAAATAGATTCTATATTTGCTAAATTGATATCTTTAGTCCTTAAATGTCCTATCAATAAGTGGATTTTTGATACCAAAGTTATCTAGCATCTCTCTTTCTTTTGTTCTATGTTCTCCATTATCTATCTCATGATCAAATCCTAAAAGATGCAAAAGCCCATGTGTAAATAAAATAGCCATTTCATCTTTTAGTGAGTGATTTAGTTTTTTTGCGATTTGCATAGCAGAATCTATTGAAATTATGATACTTCCAAGTGGTGGATTTTCTACATTTATCCCACTAAAATCAAGTGGAAAAGACAGCACATCTGTTTCATAATCTTTGTTTAAAAACTCTTTATTTAGTCTTCTTATTTCATTTTTATCTACTATTACTAATTCTAATTCACTTTCTGTGATAGTATTTTTTATCGTAGTTAAAAAACTAAGAATTTCACTATCAATACTAATATTTGTTTGATTTAAAAAATGTATCATTATTGTCTCTTTATTATGGTTTTATGTAAGCCAAAGTGCTAATTCATCGCTTATAAAATAATTTGTAGCATAGATTCTATTGTCTTTTTTTATGCATTTTTTCTCTTGCAATAAAATTTCTAATTTTTTAGTATTTATATTTTCTATATCCACACCTACTTCACTTCTAAGCCCTAGAAAAATACTCTCAAGTCTCAAATTGTCATCATTTAGAGATTCTACACTACATTTTAGTGGATTTTCTATATATTTTTTAAAATCATTTTGTTTGTAGATTCTATTATTTTTTATTCTACCAACTGCACCAAGCCCAACGCCCATGTATTCTTTACCTTGCCAATAGGCAAGATTGTGTTTGCTTTTGTGATTTTTTGCATAATTTGATACTTCATATTGATAGAATGAAAAATTATCTAATATTTCTTTTATTTCATAACATAGCGAGTTTTGTAGTGTTGGATTTTTATTCATTTTGTAGAATCTAGAATCTTTATCGATACTTAAAGCATAACAAGAAATATGTCCTACACCCAAATCATTTGCCATTTTTAGCTCAGATTCTAGGGATTGTTTTGTATCTAGTTTTGTATCATATATCAAATCAATACTTACAAAAATATTGCACAAAATTGCATGTTTGATAAATTCGTATGCTGTTTTTGGATTATGATTTCTCTCTAATAATCTTAACTTATCTTCTCTAAAGCTCTGCACGCCTATGCTAAATCTATTTATACCTAAGCTTTTAAAATCATTTAGCGCATGAATGTCCCTATTTGGGTTTAATTCCATTGTGATTTCTGTATCATCACCTATATATGGTTTTAAAATCTTAAAAACTTCTTCATAATCCTTTGGATTTAGCACATTTGGCGTGCCACCACCAAAAAATATAGAATCTAAGTTATTTATATTATTTAAAGAAGATTCTAAGTCAATTTTTAGTGAATCTAAATATTGCTTTTTAAAATCAATTAAATTTGTAAAAGAATTAAAAGCACAATATCCGCATTTAGATTCACAAAATGGAATATGAATATAAAGTAGCAATATTTCCTCTCCTATTTTCAAAAGTTTTTTATCCAATTTTTTATAGAATCTGCAAGTTTTTGCTTAAAAAAATTAAATAGGATTATAATATGCAAGATTTAGAACAATATCGTCCAAATGTCGCAGCTATAATACTATCAGTAAAATATCCAGAAATTTGTGAATTTTTTATTGCAAAACGAAATGATATAAAACATTCGCGTAATATTTGGCAATTTCCACAAGGTGGAATCGATAATGGAGAGACTCCAGTATGTGCCCTTTATAGGGAGCTAAGAGAAGAGATTGGCACAGATGATATAGATGTGATTTCTGAATATCCAGATTGGCTTACATATGATTTTCCAGCTGGAGTGATAAGTAAGAAAATGTATCCATTTAAGGGACAAAGGCAAAAATATTTTTTAGTAAAATTAAGAGCAACATCAAATATCAATCTTGATACACCGATTCCAGAATTTGTAAAATATAAATTTGTAGATTATGATAGGATTTTTAGTAATACTATTTATTTTAAAAGACCAATTTATAAAAAAGTGCTTGAATATTTTAAGAAAGAAGGTTATATCTAATGCTGATAGTGCAAAAATATGGTGGAACTAGCGTAGGCGATTGTGCCAAGATAGCAAATGTGGCAAATCGTGTTGCTAGTGTGAAAAAAGAAGGACATGATGTAGTTGTAGTAGTTTCTGCTATGAGTGGAGAAACTGATAAATTGATAGGATATACAAAATATTTCAATGATATTCCAAATGCAAAAGAAGTAGATAGGATTGTAAGCACAGGAGAGATTGTAACAAGCTCGCTTCTTTCAATTGCTTTGCAGAATCTTGGATTTAAAGCAGTTGGGTTAAGTGGTAGTGATGCAGGTGTGATTACTGATTGTGTTCATACAAAAGCAAAGATACAAGAAGTAAATCATCAAAATATTGATAAATATCTAAAAAAGGGCTACATAGTCGTTGTAGCAGGATTCCAAGGAATAAGCACAGATGGTGATATTACGACTTTGGGTCGAGGGGGTAGCGATTTATCTGCTGTTGCAATAGCTGGTGCACTAAATGCTGATTTATGCGAGATTTACACTGATGTTGATGGGGTTTTTACAACAGATCCACGAATTGAGAGTAAAGCAAAGAAAATTGATAAAATTAGCTATGATGAGATGTTAGAGCTTGCTAGTCTTGGTGCAAAAGTGCTTTTAAATAGATCTGTTGAGATGGCTAAAAAACTAAATGTTAAAATCATTACAAGAAATTCATTTAATAATAATGATGGAACTTTGATTACAAATGAGGAGGAAATTATGGAGAAGCCTATAATATCAGGTATAGCACTTGATAAAAATCAGGCAAGAATTAGTATGGTAAATGTAGATGATAAGCCTGGAATCGCAGCTAATCTTTTTACTTCACTTGCAAATTCAAATATTAATGTTGATATGATAGTCCAAACAATAGGACGCGATGGCAAAACAGATATTGACTTTACTATTCCAAAAACAGATTTAGCTATTGCAAAGACGATTTTAAGTGATTTTGAACAATCAAGCCAAAGCATAGAATTTGATGAAGATATTGCAAAAGTTTCTATCGTAGGACTTGGAATGAAAAGTCATTCTGGCGTGGCAAGTAAAACATTTGGCACAATGGCAAAAGAAAATATCAATATTATGATGATTAGCACAAGCGATATAAAAATATCTATGATTATAGATTTAAAATACGCAGAACTTGCAGTTAGAGCATTGCATTGTGCTTATGAATTAGACAAATGAATAGTGATTTAAATTTTGCACATTGGACTCTAGAATTAGCACGCAAAGATGGTATTTCTATGGGTTGGTTTGAAGAAAGGCGATTTGAGTGGTGTCAAATTGCATCTAGATTTACAAAAGATATTATAGAAGGTAGTGCTATTATTATATGCTCTGATTTGCAAAAAAAATGGTTTTGTGAATATGCTATACAAACTATAAATGCTAATACCGCTAGACCACTAATTCCAATTGTCAGTCTAGAATCCATGCTTCCAAATGATACGACTTTTGATTTGATGCTTGTTGAAGATATGTTAAATGTTGCATTTAATAATAAATATATTATTTGGTATATTGGGTATGCAAATAATAAATTAGTAGAGTTTGCTAAAAATCACCAAAGTAACTTTATATGGGCATTTGATGGAAACTTGCAAACTGCATTTAATCTAAAATCAGATGATATCAATTCAGATATTCAATTATTACAGCTATTTAAGATTCTAAATAAAACAATTGATGCAATGATGTTTGATGAGATTGATGATGGTTATGGAATCTAGAATAGGTGAGATTATCCTAACAAATGATATTGCTTTTGAGATTGAAAATACAAAGCTAGATTATCCAAACAATAGAATCTTTTTTGAGAGTAATTTTAAGATTGATAGTGCAAGAGATGTTATTGATGAAAGCTATATTTCATCAAATATGCTTAAGTGCATAGTGATTGCTGGTGATAGTTTTACTCCTCAAGCACAAAATACACTTTTAAAAGTTTTAGAAGAGCCACCAACTAATATAAAATTCATACTCATTACAAAATCTAAAAATAGTATTTTGCCTACGATTTTATCTCGTATGATTGTATTTAATAGAAAGATTATGATACAAAGAGAAGATTTTGATATCGATTTAAATACGCTTACTTTGGAATCTATTAGGGATTATATAAAGGATTTATCCTATTCAAAAGAAGAAACAAGAAGCAAGATAGAAAGTCTTTTATTTAGCCTGCAAAAGACAAATATCAAATTAAATAGAAATGAGTTAGATTGTTTTAGCGATGCAATAAGTCAATGTGATAGTGGTATAAATGCTAAATATATATTTTTGGTGCTTTTGCTTATGATTTTAGAAAATAAAAGGAAAGCTAATAAATGGCAGAAATTTATAGATTAGAAAATCTTTCAAATCTATGTGAGATTGGAGCGACAAAATACGCAAATGATGTGGCTTTAAAAAAAGGCAAAATATTTTATTTTAAAATTAAAGATTTAAATAGTGTGGCAACCCAGATTTTAAAACAAGAATGTCTTAGTGTTGGTAGTGATTTTATCACTCCAAGAAATGCGATTTTATGCAAGGAAGAAACATATAGTGGAATCTTGATAGCTACATTATCACAATTAATAAGAATCATTGATAAATGCAAGATTCAGCCATTTGGATTGAGTAATATTGCTAAATTGCTAGAATCTCACACAAAGGAATATAGCTTTTCTCCTAAAATTATGGGGATTATAAATATTACAGATGATTCTTTTTATGAAGATTCTAGGATAAAAAATATTGATGAGATTATTTTAAAGATTAATAATTGGATTGAATTTGGTGTAGATATTGTTGATATTGGTGGAGTATCTACTCGTCCAGGAAGTGAATTTGTAGATTCTAAAGAGGAATTATCTAGGATTAAAGATGTGATAAATGAGCTTTATAAACTCAAATTTATGGATAAAATCACATTTAGCATTGATAGTTATAATTTTGATACGATTAGATTCTGCCTTGATAAAGGATTTAAAATCATAAATGATGTTTATGGACTAAAAGATGAAAATATCATATCTCTTGCAAGAGATTATAAAACACATTTGGTTCTTATGCATAATAGTTGGATTTATCCTCATAAGCAAGATGATATCATCCTAGAGCTTGATAGTTTTTTTAATCAAAAATTAGAGATTATTGATAAATACGGAATAAATGATGTGATACTTGATATTGGCTTTGGTTTTGGAAAAGATAAAAAGCAAAATCTTGAATTAATCAAAAATTTGCGACATTTTACTTATTTGGGATATGAAATATTAGTAGGTGCAAGCAGAAAAAGAACTATTGGAGATATTACAGCAAAAGATACAAAAGATAGACTAAGCGGGAGTTTGGCACTTCATCAATGTGCTATTATGAATGGTGCAAGTATCATTAGAACCCATGATGCAATAGAGCATGTTGATATGATAAAGATTTTAAAGGCGCTAGATTGAATAAAAGGCAGATTTTATTAAATCAGCTAGAAAATCATGGTAAGAAAAATCTTTCTTCTTTAAATGAAGAAGAGCTGCTAGATATTTTTAATGAGATTAATAAAGAATGGGTGCTTAATTTTGTCGCTTATAATAGTGGTATAAGAAATATAAAAGCTATTAATATTGATGAAATGGAGCAAGAAATAAAATTAGAGATTTTAAATTCAAATAATCTTTATGATACCTTTTATCAATTATTGCAAAAACATACATTTAATAGCATTTATGATGTCGTGCTCAATAGCATGAATAGCAAAATTGTTGAAAAGACATTATTTATTTTAGAGATTAAATATAGACAATATCAAGAGATATTACTAGAAGAAATAGCAAAGAGAATGGAGCTTATGCCAGCTGAAGAAGCAGCAGGATTTATTAATTTTGTTGAACAAAAAAGAGAAGATATTGAATTTTTAAAAGATATATTGCTTGAGTTAAAAGATTCTAAAATCGGGACTAATATCAATAAAATCACAAATATCAAAAAATATATTATTAGCAATTTTATGACAGAATACTTGGAAAATGCGTATAAGGACTTTTTTGCACATTCAGATGATAAGCAAGAGTTAATTGATAGACTAAGAAATATAAGCAATGCATATTCTAAAAAACAGCTTGATGATATGACAAAAGAGGATTTGGTTGATATTTTAGCATCTATAAAACAAAAAGAAATAGATGAGAAAAAAGACAAAGAAGATTATGATAAATATTTAGCATTGTTTAAAAAGGCTTTATATGAAGATGACACTTTTGGCTTTAATACCATTGTAATGCAAGCTTTGGAGGATATAAGCCAAGATTGTTTAAAGAATCTAAAAAATACATTAAAAAATGAAGACCCACTATTTGAGAGCAAATTTCAATCTGCACAACAAGAATGGCAAAAGTTTAAATAATTATCTAAAAAAATTATTTATATCAAATGGTATAGCTTTTAGTGCATTTTCTATTTTTATATTTATTGTTGGGATTTTATCACCCCATGCAAATTCTAATATATGTAAATTTTTATCTATATCTTTATAATCCATAAAAATCGTATGAGAATTTTCTTTATAAATTGCATTTCCTTGTAATACTTCATCTTTTATTTCATAAGTCCATAGAATCTCTTTTGTTTTTAATCTTTCATCAATCTTATAAATAAGTGCTTTTGCATTTATATTATTATCAAATATGATTATATAAATAATATATTTATTGTTTAGGAATCTTATCTCTTGCATATTTTCTATTTTGCCATTATTGCAATTTTGACAAAGTATCTTGCTACCTGTTGCATCGACTAATTTAAATTCATCTTTATTCCCACCAAAAATCCATTCTATTTTACTTTTTTTGTCTAGCTTGATAATAGAATCTCTGTAAGCAACAAATAAATCATTTGAATAATATAAGCTTGAAATATTATTTAACACATCAACTTCAAAAGGAAATTTCCATTTATTTAGAATCTTATAATCTCTATCTAAAAGCTCTATATCATTATTATTTATTTTAAAAATATTATCATTAATATTTAGTAATTTTGCAGAATCTTGGATATTTAGCATAAATGCTTTTCCATTTATAATATCAAATGCCATATTATTTAGTATGAACATTTTAGGTTTTTCAATAAATTGTGTTTTATCAATATTTGCAAACCATCGCACATTTCCTAGCATATCTATGATAAATGCAGAATCCTCATCTATAACAAAATAAAATCTATTATCAAATCTAGTATTGTCAATCTTTGTTTGTTTAATCTCATTTTTTTTATTTTCAAGTGCTTTTGTTTGCAAATAATATGTATCTTTTTTTATTTCATTATTTATTTTGTATTCAATATCGATTTTGTTATTAAAATCTTCATATAGCCCAAATATAGGCACACCGCCATATTCTTTTATATTTTTTTCTGTGATTTTGTAGATTAGTGGAATCTCTTTAGTATCTTTTGAATTGATTGTAACTATGGCTTCTTTTATATTTTTATCTTTTAAAATCGCAGTAAGTGGAGATAAAGGAATGATATTAGCATTAAGAAATACAAGAAAGCTAACTAAAAGAAAGATTGTTTTATTCATATTTGTTTTTATCTATTTATTTTTTTTAAAAGTGGTGGACTTTGCAGGACTCGAACCTGCGACCTATCGGTTATGAGCCGATAGCTCTAACCAGCTGAGCTAAAAGTCCATCATTTGGCAAAGGGAGATGAATTATACTCAAATACAAATCTAAAAGCAAGTAGATTTTGTAATAATGCAAACAACACGCCAAAGGTCAAAAAGCTACTTCCACCATAGCTAAGAAATGGAAGCGGCACTCCAACAACAGGGGCTAATTTTATTGTCATTAATATATTTACGCTTACATGAATGAAAAGTAAAAATCCAATAGAAGCACTCAAAACTTGCAAGATTCTATCTTTTTTGTGTGTGTAGCTTAAGATGAGTAAATGCAATATCAATAATCCATATAAAAATAATATTACAATAGCTCCCAATAATCCAAATCGCTCCATTAGATAAGGAAATATAAAATCACTCTCTGGAACTGGCAAAAAATTTAGTTGTGCTTGTGTTGCATTTTCTAATTCTTTTCCAAAAAAGCCTCCACTTCCTATTGCAATCATTGATTGTTGGACTTGGTATTGTGGTTTTGGGCTTAGGAATTGCTCGATTCTATTTAGCTGATAAGCATGCAAATAATTATTAATAATTGGCATTATAATTGGAATAGCAATAAGCATTATTGCAACAATAGTTGCAATTGCTGCAAGTATTTTTTTGTGGATTCCAACCAAAAATAAAACCCCATATCCCATTATAAAAATAAGTATTGATGTCCCTAAATCTGGCTGAATCTTTACTAATATAACAGGTAATAATATAAAAAATGAATGTTTTAAAAATCCTTTTAATTTATATCCATCTTTTGGTGGTGGGTCATTGCTTATATTATATGCAAGCATGAGGATTAATGCACTTTTTATAAATTCACTTGGTTGCAATGAAATATTAATAAAAGGAATCTCAATCCACCTTTGTGCTCCATATTTTGTAACACCAAAGAATTCAACTGACACAAGCAATATAATAATCAACCAATAATAAAATGGTATAAGCCAAAAAAATCGTTTTATTGGTATCAAAAAAATCACAAGACTAATAAAAATTGTAACAGATATATAAATGATTTGTTTTATTGTTAGATTTGGATTTACTTCATAAATTAGTTTTAAAGATATTAGTATTATTGGAAGTGTGGTTAGTATGATTAGATAGTCAAAATGTGCAATAATCCTTCTATTGACATTAAACAAAACAAAATATCCTTAAAGTAATTTAGTTACAATTCTAACAAAAAAACTAATAAAAGTGATGAATACTTGGAAATTAAATGCGATTCTATCTCTCTAATAAGGCTTGATTTATTTTTAAGCTCTAAATTAAATATCTCACGAAGTCAGATTCCAAATCTAATAAAAAATAAGCTAATTACTATAAATGATAATATCGCAACAAAATCCGGTGTTTTGGTAAAAGAAAATGATATTATCAAAATTGAAAAGCCAGAATCTAACAATCAAGATTGCTCTTTTTGTATAGATTTTGATGTTGAGATTATATATGAAGATGATGATATATTAGTGATTAACAAACCTCCATATATCGCTACACATGGTGCACCATCGCTAAAAGAAAGCAGCCTTGTAGATTGGTTAAAGGCAAATAATAAACAACTATCAAATATTAGTGGAGAGAAAAAAGAAGGCATAGTCCATCGCCTCGATAAGCAAACAAGTGGTGCAATGGTGGTTGCTAAAAATAATATTTCGCATTCATCGCTTAGCTTGCAATTACAAAATAAAACAATGGGTAGATTCTATATTGCAATCATTGATGCACCACTAAAAAGTGATATGGTGATAGAATGTAATCTAGCTAAAAATCCAAAAAATCGCTTAAAAATATCAAAACAAAAAAATGGTAGATATTCAAAAAGTAAATTTTATAAATTATTATTAAGCAAGGATTCTAAACAAGAATTAATACTTGCAAAGCTTTACACCGGACGCACACATCAAATTAGAGCACATTTAGAGAGCATAAATAGGCATATTATAGGCGATAGTTTGTATGGGTATAAAGGAAATGATTTTCGGGTGATGTTGCATTCTTATTTTTTATACTTAGAGCATCTTAAAAATGGTAAAATGTCGTTTTATGCCAATATTTTTGATGATATGAATTTATATTTAAAAAATAATTTTGATATGGAGATGGTAAGTGAGATTCTTGCAAATATTTCATTTAATAATTTTAGCGATGATATTTAGTGCCTGTTCTAGCACTTTATCACATTTTAACGGAGTAGATAATAATATCCCAAAAATAAAAAATATAAAAACTATAGTTGGTGTTAGCGAAGTTGCGTTTGAATGGAGTGTGATGACAGATTCAAAAATACAAGGATATCTTGTGTATAGAAATAGTGGTGAGGGCTATAAAGAAATAGCTCATATTAAAAATCCGCTTATAAGTCATTATGTTGATACAAATTTGATTCCAGAGAAAGAATATAGTTATTACTTTTATGTTTTAGGCAAGGATACGTATTCAGATAGAAGCGATATTATTAAAGTAAAAACATCATATATCGCTCCTGTTACAAATTTGTATGCATCAAATGATTATCCAAAAAAAGTAAAACTTATTTGGAGTCCTCATAAAAATCCTTCAATATCACATTATTTAATCCAGCGAAGTGATGATAATATCAATTTTAAAACTATTGCAAATATTGATAGTAGATTATCAGCTGAATATTTTGATGAGAAACTAAATGATGCTAGCTCGTATAGTTATAGAATTATTGCGGTAGATTTTTTGGGCGCACCATCTCGTCCAAGCAAGATTGTAATAGCAAAAACAAAGGATAGACCGATTTTAAATACTACTTTGAGTGCTTCAAATAATTATATAGATAAAATTGAGCTAAAGTGGAATCCTCTAAATAATATTTCAGATTATAAAATTTTTCGTGCAAGTAAAATTGATAGCAAATACAATCAAATAGCAACAACAAAAGATGCAAAATTTATAGATGGCAATAAATCCCCAGGTGTAGAGTATTTTTATAAGATCAGCGGAATAGATTCTAGTGGCATTGAAAGTGAGCAAAGTGAGCCTGCACGCGGCAGCACAAAAGAATTGATAAAATCTCCAAACATCACAAAAGGTTATATTGATAATAATAAAGCTAGGATAGAATGGAGTGGAAGTAGCGATGCAAAATATTATTTTGTGTATAGAAGAAGTGGTTTATTTGGCAGTAGCATGAAATTTAGAGTTGATGATAATTATTTTATAGATAATGATATGTCAGATAAAGAATATACTTATTATGTTGTAGCAGTTGATGAATTTGGCATAGAATCTAAAAAATCCCAAGAAGTTACTTTGCAGATAAAATAAAATGCCACATTTTTATGCAAGAAAAATAGACAAGATAGCTTATCCAATAAGCAAAGATGGTTTTTTATTTTCTTTAATAGCTAACAATATTAAATATGATGATAATTTAGTATTGGTTAGATATAGGGATTTTTATTTTTTCTTTATTCAACAAAATAGAGGCGATAAAGTACTTGTAAAATATAATAAACATCTAAAATGCAGTTCAATTGATATTGTAAAAAAAGCATTAAAAATCTATATGGAATTATGCAATGCAGATGTTTTATTTCATAATTTAAATCAAAAAAAAGATAAGGAGAATCTAAGCCCATATCTTTTATCACCTACAAAAGAAAATATCTCGAATCTTTATAAAAAATCAAATTATTTATCTATTGAGATTGGATTTGGTTCTGGTAGGCATTTGTTGGATTTGGCACAAAAAAATAAAGATATTATATTTTTAGGAATTGAAATTTACAATAGAGCAATAGAGCAGGTGCTAAATCAAATCAAATTATTAGATTTAAAAAATTTATATATTATTAATGCAGATTGTAGAATCTTATTTAATATTTTAGATTCAAATGTGGCAGATTCTATATATTTGCACTTTCCAGTGCCTTGGGATAAGAATCCATCAAAAAGAGTATTTAGCAAAGAGTTTTTAAAAGAATGTGAGAGGATTTTGAAAAAAGGTGCATTTTTGGAATTGCGTAGCGATAGTGCGGAATATTTTGCGTATGCATTAGATTTGGCAAGAGATTTTCATTTATTTGATATAAAAAAATCTATTAATTCACAAGCACGAATTATTAGCAAATATGAAGCAAGATGGAAGAAACAAAATAAAGATATTTATGAAGCTAGATTTATCTTAAAAGATTCTAAGAATTATGTTAATAATGTAGAATCTAATTTTAATTTTACTAATCTTGATATAAAAAAGATTCTAGATTCTAGTGATTTAAAATTATTTGGTGATAATTATTTTTTACATATAAAAAATATTTATAAATTTGATAATGGTTATGTATTGTTTGTGTTATTTGGTGCATTTAGTGCTCCAAGTAAAATTTATTTATTGGTTAATAATTATGGCAATGTAGAGGTTTTAGGCGATATAATAAAAACAGAGGCAAATATAAAATCACTACAATTAATAAAAAAGTGGAGTGTAAATAATTGAAGCAGTCAATCATCACAGCATCAAATCTAAACCTAGGATACAATAAAGACCCGCTTGTAATCACAAATGCGACTTTTCAAATCAAAGAAGGTGAATTTGCATTTATTACAGGAGTAAGCGGAAGTGGTAAATCAACCTTACTTAAGTCTATGTATGGGAATCTTCCGATTCGTGATGGGCATCTAAATGTTTGTGGATTCAATCTTCATAATGCAAATAAATCTTCTATTATGAAACTAAGACGACAAATTGGTATTGTATTTCAAGATTATAAACTTATCAAAGAATGGAATATTGAAAAAAATATTATGTTTCCAATGATAATAAATAATTTTCCAAAAAATACTTGTAAAATAAAAACAGAAAGGTTATTAAAACATATAAAATTAGATCACAAATCAAATAAATATCCATTAGAATTAAGCGGAGGAGAGCAGCAAAGAGTGGCTCTTGCAAGAGCACTAGCAGGAAATCCAAAGATAATTTTTGCTGATGAACCAACAGGGAATCTTGATGATTATAGTAGTGATATGATTTGGAATCTCCTTCGAGGTGTAAATGAGCAGCTAAAAATTACAATTGTAGTTGTAACACATAGAATGCCAGATAAAATAGATAATAATTATAGGCATTTATATATAGAACATAAGGTCGTTTATGATATGGTTTAGACAATATTTATCTCTACTTGTGCCACTTATTGCACTTCTTGTTGGTATTGAGAGTGTATTACTTATAAATCGTGCTGTTGTAAGTCATGAAGAAGTTATTGGAAAAAATTATGCAATAGTTTTTGTTAGTCAAAATGAGATTAAAGAAGAAGATATAAAAGCATCAATTAGCGATATTTATTCAATTCGCCTTTTGGATACAAGTCAAGTATTGGATGATATAGATTCTAAGTTTAAAGATACAAATATTGATGATTTAAAAAAATCTTTACCATTTTTCTATGCTATTACTCTAAATTCATTTCCAAATCAAAGCCAAATAAAAGAAATTGAAAAAACTTTAATGTCTTTTGGCAATATTACTAGAGTGGAATCTTTTAGTAAATCACATGATCAAACATATAGATTGCTTATATTATTAAAAGGCTGTATTGTTGTTTTATCTGGGCTTATTTTTATAATAAGTTTATTTTTGATGATTAAACAAATTGAAGTATGGAGATTTGAACATAGCGAGAGAATGGAGATTATGACTTATTTAGGTGCGCATTCAAAAATAAAAAATGCCCCACTTTATCGTCTAGCACTTACATCATCTTTTATTGCTGCATTGATTGTTGTTTTTATCGTTGCTTTTATTGTGAATACTAATAAGATTAGCTCTATTGTTTCTATGCTTGGTATAAATATATTTAGCCCAACTACATTTATAATTGATTATTTTATATTGCTATTTGCAGCTTATGTTATATCAATGAGTTCAGTATTTGTGGTAATTTTATTTCAAAAAGAACCTTGATGCGTAGAATTAGATTTTTATTTTGTATTTTATTTATTAGTTTTTTATTTGCTGATACAGATTCTAGAATACAGCATAATCAAGAAAGACTAAATACTATTAGTTCCAAGCAATCAGCGCTTAGTAAAAAGCTAGATACTCTTGGTAAAAATATCAATGATAAAAATAAAAAGATTAACGAGCTAGATAAGCAAATAAAAAAATTGCAACAATCTATAAATATAAATCAGAAGTTGTATCAGCAACAAGAAAAAATATTTAACGAATCTAAAGATAAATTAAATAAATTAGCAGATAGATTAAATACCTTACAAAATGAGTTAATAGGAATTGTTTTAAAAGACATGACAATTACTATGATTTTAAACCAAAAAGAGCCATTAAATGAAGAATCAATATTGAGTGAAGAGATTCTAAGTCACTTAAGTAATTCAGCAAAAGAAAAAATCAATACTTTGATAAAAGAGCAAGATAAGCTAAAAGAAGAGATGAGGATAGCACAAGAAAAAATTAATACTGCTAAATCTGTTATCACATCACAAAGAGAAAAAAAGATAACTTTAGAAAATTCAAAATTAGAGCAACAAGCCTTAGCTAAAAAAATGAAGGATGAAGTAGAATCTTATAATAATGAGATAAAAAGGCTAGATGACGAAAGGACGCAAATTCAGCAGATTCTAGTTGATTTAGATATCTTAAAAAAGAAAGAATTAGAAAATCAAGAAGCAAAGCGAGAAGCACTACAAAAAGATGATAAAGATGCACCATCAATTGGTAATAATATCGCACCAATTGAAGTAAGGCAAATTGGTAGCTCATATAGAAATGTAAGCACAGCACGATATAGTGGCAAGAAAACAATTGCACCACTTAAGACTTATACAATTGAAACAAAATATGGACCATATTTTGACCCAGTTTATAAAATGAAAGTATTTAATGAATTTGTAACATTTGGTGTAAAAAAACGAAGTGCGGTATTAAGCGTGCTTGATGGCAAAGTAGTATTTGCAAAAAGCACAGCTATGCTACGAATGGTAGTCATTATTGAGCATAGCAATGGTTTGCATACTATTTATTCGTATTTAGATGAGATCTCAAGTAATATTAAAGTAGGTGCTATAGTAAAAAAGGGTGCTACAATAGCATATGTAAATGATAGATTAAATTTTGAAGTTACACAAAAAGACAAGCATATTAATCCTCTTGATTTTGTGTATGTTAATAAATAAAAATATAAATATGCCGATACTTTTTGCAAAGTATTATTTTCAATATTAATAAAAAGGGATTTATTATTATGGATGCAACAATACAAAATTTGGGCTCTAGCAGTCAATATAGCATAACTCAAGAAAGCAATTATGATAATACACTAAATCAAAATATATATACTACACAATTTAGAGTTGAAGATGATAAGCTTAGCAACTTAAGTGATAGTGAAAAAGACAAATTAGAACAGCAATTGCTTAGCTTAGTAAAAGAATTAAACAAAGAAATGGAATCTGTCAATACAGATTTAATGTTTGATTATGAAGATTATATATCATCTTTGGTTTTAACAATCAAACAGAAAGAAAGTGGTGAAATAATAAGAAAAATACCAACTGATGAGGCAATGGAGTTGATGAAAAAAATGCGTGATATTATAAGTATTATATTAGATACACAAGGATAAATTAGCAATATGAATCCATTAAGCTCGCTTGGAGTTGGTAGTGGCGTTTTAAATTATGAAGTTATTGATAAATTAAAAAAAGTTGATGAAAACGCACAAATAACACCAATTGATAAAAAATTACAAGAAAATATCAATAAACAAACCGAACTTGTAGGGCTTAAAACCATGCTTAGCACTATCAAGAATAATTCAAAAAAGATTTCTGATTATTCTTCATATTTGCAAAGAAATGCAACATCAAGCGATGAAAGCGCACTTAAAGTAAGCGTAAATGATGGTGTGCCTACTCAAGATATAACTATCAAAGTAAATGAGATTGCTAAAAATTCTATCAATGAAGTAGGGCTTAAGTTTAGCTCAAGAGATGATTTGTTTTCTAGTGCAGATTCTATAATGAAACTTCATATAGATGGCAAAGACTATCAAATCAAAATAGGCTCAACAGATACATTAGAAAATATTGCTCAAAAGATTATTGATGAGACAGGTGGCGATATAAATGCTTCTATTATGAAAACAGGAGTTGGTGATAGTGCATATTCATTAATGATAAATTCAAAACAAACAGGTTCTGGTGGTAATATATATTTTGGTAGCACCCTAGTTTCAAGCGATATTATAAGCGGTGCATTAAATCTTGCTGATGGCGATTTTAATATAAATATGATGGATTCTAATGGTGTAAATAAAACTATTAAAGTTGTTGTATCAAATGATAATGCAGAATCTAAACAAAATGCAAGCATAATAAAAGAAGCGATACTGGCTGCTATGAAACAAGATGCTGATATGGCAAATTTATTAGAAAATGGTGATATTAGTGTTGATATTAGCGGTGATGGTAAAAAACTTGTTTTAAATGATAAACGCGGTTTTGGTATCAATATAAATGGTGCAAAAAGTGATCAGCTTTTTACAAAGAAAAATATTACTGAAGATAATACAATGGTTGGCAAAAGTCCCATTGAAGCTGGGCTTATTACAGGTATTATTACAATTGGAGATACAAATCTAGATTTATCTTTACTCACTGATACTAGAAATACCAAAGAGATGAATGAAGCAGCAATAGTTAGTGCTATTAATGAAATTTCTGGTTATTATGCAACAATTACTGAAGATGGATATTTAGCAATAAATACAAATACAGGAGAAGTATCAATAAAAGCAGGAGAGGAACATAAAGAAGCATTAGAGAAGATTGGCTTAGAATCCGGTAAGTTTATGGATTGGAGTATTCTTGCTAAAAAAATGAATATCAAAAATATCCAAAAAGCCTCAAATGCAAATATCACTTATAATGGTGTTAATATATCTCGCCAAAATAATACTATTGATGATATAGCAAGTGGTATTACATTAGAGCTTTTATCACCTAGCACTAAAGATATAAATGTAAGTATTGGAAGAAATAATACAAATATCCTAGAAGAAATAAAAGCTTTTGTTGAAGGCTATAATCAACTAATACCAAAACTAAACGAACTAACTAGATATGACGAAGATACAAAGATTGCTGGAATCTTTAATGGCGTAAGTGATATTAGAGTAATAAAAGGATCTTTACATAGGGCTTTAGCAACTGCAAGTTTTGTTGATGGCAGATATGAAAGTATGATTGATTATGGACTTAGTTTTAATGATGATGGATTGCTTATTTTAGATGAGAGTAAATTGCAAAATGAGCTAACTAGCAATCCTGATAAAGTAAGGGATTTTTTCAAAGGTGGTATTGTAACGATAAATGGCAAAGAGACAGAAACTCAAGGTATATTTACCCTTGTATCCAAAGAGCTAGATAATTTGACTACTGGTGATAGTGCGATATTGAAATTATTTGAAGAAAGTATTAAAAATGATGATAAACGTCTAAAAGATGATAGAGCTAGAAATATTGAATTGATAAATAATAGATATGAAATGATGGCAAATAGATTTGCTGCATATGATAGCCAAATAGCAAGAGCAAATAATTCATTTAATAGTTTAAATATGATGATAGAACAATCACTAGCAGATAAAAGAAAAAATTAAGAGTTATTAAGGAAATTTATGAATAGTCAAAATGCTTATAATGTATATCAGCAAACTCACTCAAAAATAGAATCTCAACCAAAATTAATTGAAATGCTATATGAGGGGATACTTCGTTTTTCATCTCTTGCAAAAAGAGGAATTGAAATAGGTGATATAGAAAAAAAGATTTATTATATAAATAGGACTACAGATATTTTTACAGAGCTTTTAAATGTGCTTGATTATGAAAATGGCGGAGATGTAGCACATTATCTAACAGGCCTTTATATGCAACAAATAAAATTCCTAACTCAAGCAAATGTAGAAAATAATACAGAAAAAATTGATATAGTGATCAAAGTTACAAGAGGGTTATTGGAGGCTTGGAGAGAGATTCATCAATATGAACTCTAAAGCTTGGCTAAATGAGTTAAAAATTGCAAGTGTAAATAAAAATGACAAAAAAGTCCTTGATTTAATAGAGAATTTACCAAACTTTGATAATATTGACGATTTGATTTGCGCTAGAGAGATTGTGCAAAGTTTTATTCAAAAGCTTCAAGATGATAGAGATGAACTATATCAAGGTATGCTGAAGCTAAAACAAGCAAGGCTATTTCTGGAGGGATAATTGGACTTTTTACCAATTAATATTGATTCTAAAGATATTATTAAAAAATTTTTTAATATGCAGAGAATTGAAGCAAGCGATATGCTTTTTGGGAATCTATATATTTGGCATTTTAGTAGAGATATAAGCTATTGTATTTTAAATGATTGCTTGGTAATTAAGACAAAATTTGCAAATGAAGAATATCCATTTATTTTTTATCCCCTTGGACTTGGAGATAAGATAAAAACAATAAAAGATATGATGGATTATTTTTCATCAAAAAATTGGAGATTCTCACTTAGATCCTTAGAATCTCATCAAAAAGATGAAATAGAATCCAATATGCCAAATATATTTAATATTGTTCCAAATAGAGATAGATTCGACTACCTTTATAAGGTGGAAGATTTGATATCTCTAAATGGTAGGAAACTTCATGGAAAGAAAAACCATTTTAATAAGTTTTTAAATCTTTATCAAAATTTTGTATATGAAAGAATAGATTCTAGTAATGCTATAGATGTGCTTGATACCTATACAAGATGGTTTAATGATAATCCAAACATAAATGATGGATTAAGAAATGAATTTATAGGCATAGAATCTACATTAAAAAACTTTGATAGATTAGATATGAAAGGTGGAATAATTAGAATCGATGATAAAATCGCTGCTTTTAGTCTTGGAGAACAAATAAATAGCAATAGCGTAGTGATACATATAGAAAAAGCAAATACATTTTATGATGGTATTTATCAAGCTATAAATCAGCAGTTTTTATATAATGATTGGAGTGATATGGAGTTTGTAAATAGAGAAGAGGATTTAGGTATTAAAGGATTAAGACATGCTAAGATGACTTATAATCCTATTAGATTTATAGAAAAATTTGAAGTAACAATAAAGGAATAAAAATGATAAAAACACAAGATGAATTTAAAACATTTGTAGAAGAAGAAAATAAAAAAAATAAAATTCCACTTGGTTTTGGGATTGCAAGAGTTGATTTAGGCAGCAAAGGCAATGTGCTTTGTGCTACTTATCCTTTGCTAAATTGGAATGGAGAGAATCTAGGAAGTTATGCTGTATTTTGCAGGGTTGCAAAAAAAGTGATAAGCAAAAGTGATAGTGAAGCAATATTTGAAGTAGATAGTGATTTTGTAAATGAGGCATTAAATCTATTTAATCCATTTTTAGCAGAATCTCTAAATAATAAACAAATACATAAAAATATTCAAATTTTACTTGAATTACAAAAAATGCAGAATCTAAAATCAAGTGATTTTGCATTTCGCTTTGTCGTAATTTATGATGATGTGAAATGCCAAAGCGTGGAATCTTCATATATGAAATTGCTTGCATTATCGCTTGGAAAAGCAAAGCTTAGAAGTTTGGTGCTTGATGGTATTTTTGCACTACTTGAAAATGTTGCTTGGAGCGGAAATAAACCTTATGAGCTTTCATATTTAAGAGAAAATGAGATCTATCTAAAACTAAATGGACTTTATCCTCATATTGATTTTGTTGATAAGTTTCCTAGATATTTAATGCAAGTTATCCCACAATATGACAATATTAGATTGCTAGATTCTGCAAAAACTAGATTTGGTGCATATTTAGGTAGTGGCGGATATACACAAATGCCAGGTGCTAGCTATGTAAATTTTAATGCTGGTGTAGTTGGCACATGTATGAATGAGGGACGTATTTCATCATCTGTAATCGTTGGTAATGGTAGTGATGTAGGTGGAGGTGCAAGCATACTTGGTGTGCTTAGCGGTGGTAATTCTGAGCCAATTTCTATCGGTGAAAATTGTTTGCTTGGTGTAAATAGCTCTACTGGAATCTCTCTTGGTGATGGATGTATCGTAGATGGTGGTATAGCAGTGCTTGCTGGGACGATATTTTATATAGATGAAATTGAAGCAAAAAAGATACAAGAAATAAATACAAATTTTAATATCAATGAAAATAATCTCTACAAAGGCAGAGAACTATCAAATAAAAATGGTATTCATTTTAGATGTGATTCAAAAACTGGTAGGATGGTAGCTTTTAGAAGTAAAGTAAAAATCGAGCTAAATAAAGATTTACATTAATTTTTTAAGCTTTTGGATGGAATTATGCTAGATTCTACGAGAATCTAGCTAGCAACCAAATAACTAGAAAAATTAAATTATTTTTTCATTTAAAATACTTACTTACAAGTTGCAGTAATCTCTAACACCTAATAATTATAAAATCTACAAAATTACAGAATCCTAGATTACTTTGTCTTGTAAATAAAAACAATTTAAGATATTTAAAGAATCTAAAAAAGCGAATTTAGATTCTAGCTTAAGCTAGAATCTTTTAAGAATATTTAGAATTTTACTGCTCCAGTTGTAGCAAGAGGGATGATTCTATTTGAACCACTTGGATAAGAGTCTTTTAGAGCTTTACAAAAAGTTCCTCCACTACCACCACCACTTGTTGTACCAGCCATTCTATTTGGGTCAAAGATTAAGTTTCCATTATTATCTATTGATATAATATTTCCACAACCAACTTGTTGGTGTTGTGTGTTTCCATTATTAGCTGTTGTTCCATTTCCTTGTGGTTGAATACTTTTTCCATTTGGATCTGCTTTCCATCTACCTCTATCTAATCCCCCTGTATCTATCATCCACTCTCCCCAAGAGCTAAAGCCCGGAGGTGTTGATGCTGTAGGGTCGATATTTTCTGCAAAAACTCTTGCAGGGATCGCCTTTAGTGTAGAGGCAATATCACTTCTTGCCATTGCCACTTGCGCATCTGTCCTTGTTGTTACAAATCTAGGCACAGCAACAGCTGCCAAAACTCCCAAAATAACGATAACAAAAACGAGTTCAATCATACTAAAACCATTTCTTTTCATTTTCTTTCTCCAATAATAAATTCCTTAAATCCATTAGGATAAAAGTTAATGAAATTTAAACATTTTTTTTTTTGAATACTTCCTTAAAAAGCTATTTTTTTGGTCTAAACGCCTTTATGACTTCTTCATTGGTTTCTAGATAGTCTCCATCTATTAAATCGATACAATATGGCACAGCAGGAAATACGGCATCAAGGCACTCTTTTATACTCTTTGGTTTGCCAGGTAGGTTTATGATTAGAGAATTATTGTAGATTCCAGCACTCTGTCTTGATAGAATTGCAGTTGGCACATATTTTAAGCTTACATTTCTCATCAATTCCCCAAATCCAGGAAGCATTTTTTGGCATACTGCTTCTGTTGCCTCAGGTGTGACATCTCGCTTTGCAGGTCCTGTTCCACCGGTAGTAAGTATTAAAGAGCATTTTTTTGATAATTCCAAGAGAGTATTTTTTATATCTTTAAATTCATCGCTAACTAGCCTATATTCTGCTTCCCATTTTGTTTTTAGGTATAAATTGAGTGTATCAATGATTGCTTTGCCGCTTAAGTCTTCATATATTCCTTTATACGCTCTATCTGACGCAGTAAGGATTCCAATTTTTACTATTTTATTCATTATTTATCCATTGTAATATTTCTTTATAATTATCTAAATCAAGCACGATTTTATTTTTGAAATTATTTTTATATTGTTTTGTTGTTGCGATTGCATCACATAAATCCAAATCACTTTGGACAAAATCACCTCTAATAACACATATCTTTTTATATGGCATAGTTTTAAATCCTTCGATAAAAATATAATCTAGCATTTTATTTGTATTTAAAATATTTATGATTTCATTATTGTCTAAATTATTATTAAATCTGATATTAGTTTGTTTTGGTGATACTATTGCTACATTTGCACCACTTTGAAAGAATTTATAACTATCTTTTCCTTCTTTATCGAATATAGCTTTATTTTTTGGGTCATGTTTTATCACACCGACTTGATATGTTGGGATTAGAATCTTGCATAGATTTTCAATTAACGTTGTTTTGCCACTATTTGATATTCCACTAAAACTAATAATTTTTGTCATACAAGCCTAGCTCCCTTTAATTCAAAGCTTCTATGTAAGGCGTAGATTCTCTTTCCATCTATAATGTCATATTTCCAAATTGGAGCATTTGTTTTAAAATCTTCTATAAAATCATTGTATAAGGATAAAACACTTTTTCTATTTTTTGAAATCAACCCACACATATAAGATGATTTTCCAATCTTTACATCACCACTTGAATGTGCCATATATATTGTAGTTTGCAACTCTTTTGCTTTTATCTGCCAAGTATCAAACCAAGCTTGTAATATTGGCAAATATATATCAAAACTAAGATGTGTAATATTATTTTCACCACGAACAATGCCGGTAAATACGCTCAATGCTCCACAATTTTGTTTTCTTGCTTCATTTTCCCAAGTAGCATAAATCTCACTTGTATTTAATGCGCCATTAAATATTTGCAATTCCATGATTTAGCCACCACATACAGGAGGAAGAAGGGAGATTATGTCATTTTGATTAAAAGTGATATTATTAGAATCTTGCACTATTTTATCATTTAGTGCTATTGCACATAGTGGCAACCACTCTTTTAATGCTTCAATTTTACTTAACTCTTCTTTTAATTCTTTAAAATTTTTAGCTTTGCATTCAATAGAATCTAGTCCTATTGGACCTAGGAAATTTACTTTAACCATATCTATCCTTATTAAAATTTTAATAAATCATCTAAAATGATTATATCCACTAAATCACCTTTATTTACTTTTTTATCCATAATAATCATTGCTCCATTTAGTTTGTTTATCATATATGATTGTCTATTTTCTATTATTTTTGCTTCATATATACCATCAACTAATTTTATTTGTGCTGGAGCAAATTCTAATCTAGCAGAATCTAATATTTTTATATCATTTGTTATTTTTGCTTTGTGTATTGGGATATTTGTATTTAGATTTAGCATTTTTGATAATATCAATCTACCAAAAAGTAAAAATGATACGACACTTGAATTTGGATTGCCAGGAAGTGCCAATATATGCTTATCTTTGCAATTTATATATGACACTACTTTGCCTGGCTTTATTTTTACGCTCTCAAATACAACTTCACCAAATTCTTTTATTGCTTCTTTTGTAAAGTCAAAATCACCCTTGCTCATTCCACCTGTAGTAATCACCATATCACTTGATTGCAAGGCAGATTCTATGGCATTTTTTATATCAATTCTAGAATCTTTTATTATATTATGTATTGAGCTATCGCATCCAAGCGCTTTTGTTATGGCATATAATATATGATTATTTGAGCTATAAATAAAATTATCATTTTCTTTTATTTCACCAAGTTCTGCTATTTCATCGCCACTTGTGAGAATTGAGATTCTAGGTTTTCTATAAACTTGTAAAAAAATGGTGTTATTTTGCGAGAGGATTCCTATATGAAATGGATTTATTAAGCTTCCTTTTGGAATTAAAATATCTCCTTTTTTATAGTTTTCAGCAGTTTTTCTAATAAATTTATACGGCTCAACTTCTTCACCTTTATTTAAAAAGATTCTATTATTTTTGATATAAACTTGCTCTACTATTGCTATTGTATCTGCATTTTTTGGGATTTTTGCTCCGGTAAAAGTTTTTATACATTTACCTTTTGTTGCTTCACATTCAGTATTATTACCAGCTTTATTTATGGATAGAATCTCCAATCCCTCATTTTGTAATTTTTCTAAATCACTATAAGCAAATGCGTATCCATCCATACTTGAAGTATTAAATTTTGGAGAAGATTCTATTGCTCTTATATCATCATACAATACTCTATTAATGCTATCATGAATAAATATTTTTTCATTTTGCAGCGGATTTATATTTGCATTATTTATCAAATTTAGCGCTTGATTTAATGTAATATTTCTATTCATTTTTTGCCTTTATTGCATAGTTGTCGTATTTTATATAAAATCACTTTTTAAAACTTTAAAATAAAGTGAAAATTCATGATACAAAATATAAATGAAGTCCTAAATAACCATAAATTAAGTTTGAATGATTATGAAAATATCAAAGAGATTCTAGGAAGAGAGCCTAATCTAGTTGAAATTGGAATCTTTTCTGCTATGTGGAGCGAGCATTGTAGTTATAAATCAAGCAAGATTTATTTGCGAAATTTTCCTACAACTGCACCTTATGTAGTCCAAGGTCCTGGTGAAAACGCTGGAATTATTGATATTGGTAATGGATATTGTGCTGTATTTAAAATGGAATCTCACAATCACCCAAGCTTTATTGAGCCACATGCTGGAGCTGCAACTGGTGTAGGTGGAATTTTAAGAGATATTTTTACTATGGGCGCAAGACCAATTGCGAGCTTAGATTCTATTAGATTTGGAGATATTACTGATAAAAAAGAAAGAAAAAGACATAAATATTTACTTAGTGGTGTTGTAGCTGGGATTGGTGATTATGGTAATTGTATGGGTGTGCCAACAATTGGTGGTGAGACAAGCTTTGAGGCGTGCTATAATGGAAATATACTTGTAAATGCATTTA
Organism: Helicobacter sp. MIT 99-5507; assembly: GCF_003364295.1. Classification (NCBI taxonomy): domain Bacteria; kingdom Pseudomonadati; phylum Campylobacterota; class Epsilonproteobacteria; order Campylobacterales; family Helicobacteraceae; genus Helicobacter; species Helicobacter sp. MIT 99-5507. The sequence goes on along the minus strand of NZ_NXLO01000002.1, from coordinate 31,048 downwards.
ATCTAGGTATCGTTAAAAAAGAAAATATATTTTATGGAAGAGCAGAAGGAAATAAAAATTCTATCATTTATGTAGGTAGCAAAACAGGACGTGATGGGCTCGGTGGTGCTGTAATGAGTAGTGATAGTTTTAATGAAGATTCTAAAAACCTTCGTCCTACCGTGCAAGTTGGCGATCCTTTTAGTGAAAAGCTATTGCTTGAGGCTTGTTTGGAAGTATTTAGCAAGGATTTGATTATTGGAATCCAAGATATGGGGGCAGCTGGACTTACTAGCTCAAGCTTTGAAATGGCAAGTAGAGCAAGTAATGGCAATGTAAAAAGTGGAATGAGACTTTATCTTGATAAAGTGCCAACTAGAGAAGAAAATATGACGCCTTATGAATTAATGCTAAGTGAATCTCAAGAAAGAATGTTGCTTTGTGCAAAAAGCGGAAAAGAGCAAGAAATCATTGATATATTCAAAAAATGGGAAGTGAGTGCAGAAATCATTGGTGAAGTAATTGATGGTGGGAATATGGAGCTTTATTTTAATGGTGATTTGTGTGCGGAGATTCCCATAGCTCCACTTAGTGATGCTGCACCAGTATTGCAAAAGAAAGTAGAATATCCAAAGTATTTAGATGAACTTCATGATTTTAATTTTATTCCAAGCACAAAAAGTCAAAATGAAATTTTCAAAGAGATCATATCCTGTGTGGATATTTGTGATAAATCATGGATTTATAATCAATATGATAGTTCAATTTTAACAAATACGATTCTAGGTAGTGGAAATGGCGATGCAAGTGTAATTAGAATAAAAGAAAATGGAAAATTGCTTGCATTAAATCTATATTGCAATCCTAGATATTGCTATCTTGATCCAAAAGAGGGAGCAAAGATAGCTGTTGCAACTGCAGGAAGAAATTGTGCTACTCGTGGAGCTTTGCCGCTTAGTATCACTGATTGTTTAAATTTTGGTAATCCTAATAATCCAAATGTTATGTGGCAATTTAAAGAATCTTGTGAAGGAATAGCGGAGGCTTGCAGTATTTTAAATACACCTGTTGTAAGTGGAAATGTTTCGCTTTATAATCAAAGTGATAATATAGACATATACCCAACTCCAAGTATTGGCATGGTAGGCATTATAGATAATATAGCTGATTTTAGAGATTCTGCAATCAAGCAAAAAGGCAATTTATTGCTTATTGTAGGTGAGCTAAAAGAGGAATTTGGTGGTAGTTTATTATTGAAGATAACAAGAAATCAAATAAAGGGCATTCCACCTAGAATCAATCTCTACAAAGAAGCATCGCTATGGAAATTTTTAAAAGATTCTCTACCATTTATAAAATCAGCTAAAAGCATTAAAGAAGGTGGAGCTGCTATTAGTTTAGCTAAAATGGCATTGTTTGGTGGATTTGGGATTGATGTTGAATTTAATATTACAAAAGATATTATTTTTAGTGAATCTCAAAGCTGTGCTTGCATAGAAATATCTGACAAAGATTTAGATTCTATTAATAAAATAGCAAATAAATATAGCATTCCTTACCAAATAGTAGGAAAAGTAGGCAATAAAGGTGCTAATATCAATATAGATTCTATAGTTATTACACAAAATGAAGCAAGAGAACTTTATTTTAATTCATTTAGTAAATTAATGCAAAATGGCACAAATTAGGTTATAGTATAGATTAGTCAAAATAGAGTTAAATCTTACCTTTTTAGTTGCGTTAATATCTTTTAACATGGATCTTAAGCTAATTAATTTTAGTTTGATAGAATCTTTATTTAGATTCTAAAATGGAGCAATGCTTGAAACTTACACATATCAATGATAATAATAATCCAATGATGGTTGATGTATCTTCTAAAGATATTAGTAAAAGAGTTGCTATAGCTCGTGGTGAAATATCAATGAGCAAAGCAGCCTTTGATATAGTTATAAACAATAAAGCAAAGAAAGGTCCAGTAATAGATACAGCTATTATTGCTGCGATTATGGGAGCAAAAAAAACAAGTGATTTGATACCTATGTGTCATCCACTATTTTTAAGCAAAATTGATTGCAAAGCAGAATTTAAAGTCGATGAAAAAAATGATCTGTATATGATTGTATTAGAAGTAGAGGCAAAATGCGAAAGCAAAACAGGGGTTGAAATGGAGGCGTTAAGTGGTGTATCAATAGGATTGCTTACAATCTATGATATGCTTAAAGCTATTGATAAAAGTATGACTATTTCAAATATAGCATTAATATCCAAAAGTGGCGGTAAAAGCGGAGATTATCAACGATAATAATACTATACCATAGGTCTAAAGTAGTCTAGTTTAAAATTTGCTATATAAACATTGAATATAAATTGTATGCTAATATTCTTTCAGTTTAAATTAATATTAAATATTTTACAATGCATTCCCATTTTTTTTAGTATTTTATAAAGGAGCTTTATTGATGAAGCGTTATTTCCTTGTAGTTAGCCTTATGTGTTTTGCATTATTCGCAGAATCACTATATGAAAATCCTGAACAAGGTTTGATTATAGAAAAACAGGGTAAAAGACTATATGATAGTAGCTTAAATTTTGATAAACGTGTTAATACGGCTATGCAAAAGCCATTAAATGATATTTTTATACCAGTATTAAAACCAGATTCAACAATAAAAGATGTATTAGATGTATATGATGATACTGAAGGTGTGCTAAGTCTAAAAGAATTATTAGATAAAGCAAAGGATAATTATACATTGCAAGCAAAAGATATTGCAATACGAAGTGCAGAAGCTACTAGATCTTCTGTTTATGGGAGCTATTTGCCTAGTCTTGATGTAGGATATAGCTTTAATAGCACTAAAAGAAATACAACATCTTGGCAACCTAGCATGAATAATCATTCAGCAAAAGCAAGTTTGAATTGGGTTTTGTTTGATGGTGCTGCAAGAGAGTTTTCTTTGCTATCTAATAATGCTTTAGTTCGTGCAGCAATAGCTGATAAAGGATATTCTCAAGAAACATTATTTTTACAAGTAATTAGTGCGTATTATGATTATTTTACGCTAAAAGGTCAAATTATAGCAATGGAGCAAAAAAAAGTTAATATTGCTGCAAATGTAGCGAGAATCCAAGTTTTGTATGAAGCGGGATTAGAGACTATAGATGCGATAGAAGCTCTAAAAGCAGAATTGAGTTTAACTGAATATCAATTAGAATCTTTGAGATTAAATTTTGAGCAAATTAAACTTCAATTATCACTTTACACAAATACTGATGTAAATAAATTAAAATTAGCTTCTATTGCAAATCCGCAGTATAAAACAATACAAAGTTTAAATATCACTATGCAAGAAGAACAAGCCCAAAGTGTAGAACATCAAATAGGGACTTTGACATATTGGCCTACGATTTCTTTATTTGATACTTTTACTTGGAATTTTAAGATGGATAATATATCTAGCAATCCGCTTGCGTCGTTTTCTTATCCAAAGGAACAAAATGTATTTGGTGTTAGTGTGACTTGGAATATATTTAGTGGTTTTAGCACAAATAGACAAAAAGAATCTCTAAGATTACAGAATCTAATGCTACAAAAAGGCATAGAGTATGCAAAAATTGAGCAAGAAAATAATATTAAATTTTATAAAAAATCAATAGAAGCAGCTTTATCGCAGATACGCAGTGCAGAAGCTTCACTCAAATCAGCAAGTATTTCATTTGAGAGTATTTCACAAAAATACAATGCACAGCTTATTAATTATAATGATTATTTAGATTCTCTAAGTGCTAAATATAATGCAGAAGCAACATATATCCAAAGTCTAAATAATTATGAATTACAAAAAGCAAATTATATTTTTTATAGTGGTCAAACACTTAGTGATTATGTTAATTAAAAAAATTAAGGAAGTAATATGAGAAAGATTCTATATATATTTTTATTTTTATGTGCTAGCCTTTATGGTGAAGATGTGTATGCTACATTTGTATCACAAGGTGTAAAAGAAGCTAATCTAAAGCTTAATTCATCTGGAAGCGTAGATTCTATAATGGTTGATATAGGATCAAGAGTAAAAAAAGGTGATATATTATTAAAGATTCAAAACAATACTCAAATCCAAAATGTAAATATACAAAAAGCTCAAGTTGATGCAACAGAGCAAACATATCAATTTCAAAAAAATCAATTTGAAAGATATGAGCAAAGTAGAAATGCTGTCGATAGAAATACTTATGAACAAATATATTTTAATTTTAAAAAGACAGAAAGTGATTTTAAAGTTGCACAAGCTACTTTAAAATACCAAGAAGAATTACTTGCAAATACATATCTTAAAGCTCCATTTGATGGGGTGATAGCAAGTAAGTCAATCGAGATTGGTGATGGCGTAGCTCAAAATAGCACAGAATTATTCAAGCTAATTAGTAATGACATAAAATTAGTTCTTGAGTTTGATTCTAAATATGCAGGAAAAGTAAAGGTTGGAGATACATATACATTTTCAATCGATGGTTCTAATGATAAAAGAAGTGTAAAAATTACAAAAATATATCCAAGCATAGATACTCAAAATAGAAGACTAAAGGCTGAAGCATTAGTAAGTAATATGATGTCTGGAATCTTTGGTGATGGGTATATAAGGACTAAATAATGTATAAAATAGCCATATCAAGACCAATTTTAACACTAGTTTTTGCATTATTATTAATATTTTTTGGGATTCTAGCCCTTTTTAGATTCCCTATTGCCCTTTGGCCTGATATAGACTTCCCGATTGGTGTCGTCATGACAAGCTATCCGGGAGCAAATGCAGAAACAATTGAGACAAAAGTAACAGACAAAGTCGAAGAAGCACTAAGTGGGATAGATGGGATGGATAAAATCACATCTATAACAACGCAAAATACCTCATTAGTTATCGCGCAATTTGTCCTAGATAAACCAAAAGAAGAGGCAATGAGTGATTTAAGGGATAAAGTTGGTTCTATAAATTTTGATGATACAAATATAAAGAATCCTGTTGTTATGAAATATGACAGCAACTCCTCTCCTATTATTAGTATATTTGTTAGCACCGATAAAGCCCCAATAACTGATCTTATGAAAGTGTCTGATGAGATCATAAAGCCGACATTAGAGAGAATCTCAGGTGTTGCTGGGACGAATGCTATTGGTTATAGGGATAGGACAATCAGAATCTACCCTAATATCACCCTAATGAACAAATACAATATCACATATTCAGAATTAGGCAATATCATAGCTGCTGAAAATGTTGAAATAGATGGCGGTAAGATTCAGGCTAATGAGAAAGAATGGATCGTAACAACAGATGCAAACGCCAAAAAAGTCGAAGATTTAAAACAAATCAGAATCAGAAATAACCTAAAACTAGGTGATATAGCAGAAGTTGTTGATTATATAAGCGAAGATACCACTTATGCGTCTGTGAATGGGAAAATGGGTGTTATCTTTGAAGTCCAAAAAATCGCAGGAAAAAATGATGTCGAGATAGCAGACAATGTAAAAAAAGTCTTGCCTAAACTTCAAGAGCAGCTAAAAGACTATGATATAGAAGTTTTAAAAGATACTACGGAGTATATCAAACAATCAATCGAAGAAGTAAAATTTGACTTGATACTTGGTGCTATCCTTGCTACTTTGATAGTATTTTTATTCTTGCGTAATTTCACTATGACAATAGTTGCTGCTGTGAGCCTTCCAGTGTCAATTATGGGAACTTTTGCTTTTATTCAAGGGTTAGGAGAGAGCCTAAATATGCTAACAATGCTAGCACTTACCCTTGCCATTGGTATTATCATTGATGATGCGATTGTTGTAATAGAAAATATCCATAAAAAAATCGAAAAAGGTATGCCAAAAATCGAGGCAGCTTATGAGGGTGTCAGAGAAATAGGATTTGCAATTATTGCGATTTCTGCAATGCTTTTAGCTGTGTTTGTGCCTATTGCTTCAATGGGAGAAATGATAGGTAGAATCTTACAGGCTTTCGCATTATCGGTTGTTGCAGCGATCATAATTTCTTATTTTGTCGTTGTTACCGTTATCCCTATGATAAGCTCACTTTTGGTAAGCCCTAAAGAAAGCAGATTCTATACATTTACAGAGCCGTTCTTTAGAAAGCTGGATAAAATATATGTATCTATGGTTAAATTCACGACAAGATTCAAATTTAGCACATTATTTGCAGTCGCAATATTTTTTATATTATCGCTATTTTTAGTATCTAGACTTGGATTTAACTTTATGGTATCTGAAGACACAAGTGAATTTAATATCTTTGTTGAAACTAAACCAGGCATCACAATAGAACATATGCAAGAAAAAGTATCAATAGCACAAGATATAGTAATGAAAGATAAAGATGTAAGAGTGGCTAGCATGCAGATTGGCTACAATAGCTCAAAAAATGCATATAGATCAAAAATATATGTCGGTCTTGTATCACGAGATGATAGAAAAGGTAGAACTCAATTTGACATTATGGCAGACTTGACAAAACAAATAAGAAGTGCCCTGCCAGATATGCAAATCTCTGCATCTGAAATCTCAACTCTAGGTGGCGGTGGTCCAAATGCTCCTCTACAAATTATAGTAAAAGGAGATGTCCAAAATGATGTAACAGAATCTTCAAATAAACTAATAGCCTTGCTAGAGGGCACAAAAGGGATAACTAGCGTTAGGACAGATACACCAGATTATGCACCTCAATACACTATTAATGTATTGAGACAAAATGCAAATAAAAATAATGTCAGCGCGCAAAGTATCGGCTCGGCAATCAATGCTGCATTTTCTGGACAAATACAAGTATCCTATTTCAGAGAAAATTCTAAAGAATACGACATCGTCCTAAGGGTGCCAGATAGTGAGCGAAAAACGATAGATGATTTAAAATATTTGCAGATTCCAAATGCAAATGGCGACATGGTTTTCATAGATGGTTTGATAGATATAGAAGAAACAACGCTTCCAGCTTCAATCAAACGATATGATAGAGAACGAAATATCACAATTTATGGGACTATAGATCAAAATCAAAACACGTTAAATGATATTTTGAAAGATATAGAAAATAAAAAATCTGATTGGTTGCTTGATGGCGTGACTTATACGCTTAGTGGTGAGGCTGAATATGCACAAGAAACACTAAATCAAATTATTATTGCTGTTGTTACAGCATTTATCTTGATTTATCTGATTTTGGCAGCATTATATGAATCCTTAATCCAGCCTATTATCATTATGATTACATTGCCTTTATCTTTTTCTGGAGCATTTATTGGGCTTTATATTACGGGCAATAGCCTTAGCTTGTTCGGATTAATCGGGCTTATGGTGCTTATGGGTGTTGTTGGTAAAAACGCAACGCTAGTCATTGATATGGCAAATGAGTTTAGAAAGAAAGGTAAAAGCACTGATGAGGCTATCATTCTAGCAGGTGAATCGCGACTTCGTCCGATTTTGATGACGGTTTTTGCAATGGTATTTGGTATGCTCCCACTTGCGCTATCTAGCGGTGCAGGATCTGCGATGAAATATCCAATTGGAATCTCAATGATAGGCGGGCTTATCGTATCTATGTTCTTGAGCTTGCTTGTTGTGCCAGCATTTTATAAAATCATGGTTCCAATTGATGAGTGGTTTAGAAAATTCTATGCTAAGAATCTAGAATTTAAGTGAGATTAGTTTATACAGATGATGGTAGTATTAGTGCATATAATGATGCATATAATGACTACTATCATGATAAAAAAGGTGCTTTGATTGAGAGTATTTATAAGCATATTATCCCAGCCTTTAGCATTATAAATAAGCCATATATTAGAATTTTAGATATTTGTTTTGGGCTTGGATATAATTCACTTCTTTCCCTTGCATTTGCAAAGAAAAATGGTATTAGACTTGATATATATTCAGTCGAGATTGATTTGCCTTTATTACGAGCATTGTATGACTTTCCATATCCAAAAATCATATCAAATTATTTAGAAATAGATAGAATCTTTGATTGCATTAATAATGATAAGATATTTGTAGATTCTAATATTAGCTTAAATGTATTTCGTGGCGATGCAATAAATTTTATAAATACTATGGATTCTAGTTTTTTTGATATTGTGTATCAAGATGCATTTAGTCCATCAAAAAATCAACTACTATGGAATGAAAATCATTTTTTATCATTGTATAGAATCTTGCAAAATAGAAGTATTATTACTACATATTCATCAGCAAAAAAAGTAAGAGATATAGCAAGATTCTGCGGTTTTAGTGTATTTGATATGAAATTTAATAAATTTAAAAATGGCACACTATTTACAAAAGGTATAGATAATATAAATAATTTAGATAGTGTGCAATTTAGCTATGTTAAGTTATAGGTTAGTTTTACTTTAATTCTTAGATTGTTATTAATACTTGGGAATTTTTTATAGGCATTATTGATAGCATTAATCGCTCCTTCACCTAGCGATTTGTGTATTTTATTTAATATTTCGATATTTTCAATTTCACCATTTTTTCTTAATACAAATCTAACTTCAACACTACCTGTAATACCCCTTCTATATGCATCTCTTGGATATTCATTGTATTTATTTATGATTGCTAGAATCTCTGCATAAAGCTGGCTATTCATGTCAAGCTCTTGAGCCATCCCAGATGTAGCAGAATCTTGCATATCTTGCGCATCATTTGGTTCTACTTGGCTTATTTCTTCACTTGATTCTTCATTAACAACTTCATGATCGGTAATTTGTGCTATTTCTTCTACTTCTATTTTTTCAATTTGTTCTTGGATGTCTTGTGGTTTTGGTCTTTCTTTTTTCACTATTTTTTTTGGTTTTTCTTTATGATGTTTTTTTGGTTTTTGATGTTTCTTTTGTTGATTGATTGACTGATTTTCCATTCTATTATGAATATTTTCAAGACTAATTGATATTGTATTGCTATTTTGTTTTGATATTTTTATATTATCTTCTTTTGTAAGCACTGCTATTGCAAGTAATGAATGTAAAAACAAGGATGCTATAAAGCCAATTTTTATGGGAGACATTATTTTATCATCTCCGTTTGAATTGTAAAGTTTTCATGATTTTTACTTTTCAATATATCTAGAATCTCCATAAATGATGAGAATTTAGCATCGCGATCGCTTACTAATTGCACTTGTGTTCTATCATCGATTTGTAGAATCTTGTCTTTTAAATCATTTTTATCTATTTTATTGCCATCAATAAAAAAATTATTTAAGCTATCTATGGTAACTATCACTTTTTTATCATTTTGTTCTACTTTTGCAGTGCTAGATTCTGGTAGATTAACTTTTATTTGCCCATGTGCTATAAAACTTGCCGTGCTTAGCACGATAGCTAGTAATACTAGCATGATATCTACAAGTGGCACTATATTAAGACCTTCTTTGCGAGGTAATCTCATTTTATACTTGCCTTATATCTATTTACCAAAACATCAACTTTTCGTAAGAATCCATTATAAATAATCAATGTCGGTATAGCCACTACTAATCCCAAAGCAGTTGCTTTTAATGCCAAACTAAGCCCAATCATGATTTCACTTGCATTCATATTCCCACTAGCCCCCATATCATGAAATGTAATCATAATTCCAACAACAGTGCCAAGTAAGCCTATATATGGTGCATTTGAATATATTATATAGAGAATAGTTAAGTTTTTCGTTACTGCTTCTTCAAAAGAATCTAAATCCTTAAAATCACTAAATTTTAATCGTTTATAAGATATGAATCTTTCTATACTAAACCACACAACAATAAAACTCATAAAGCCCAAAATACTAAATATCATAAAATCTATATATTCTTTTAAAAACTCCATTGTATAAGCAACCTAAATATTTAATTAAATCAATTTTATTATTAATAATAAAATCAATTATCATTTTTGAATTGTAATATTTATCTCTTAATGCAAACTAAAATTTTATTAATTTTTATTATAAAAAATTAATAACTATATTTCTTTTCTAGAATCTAATATGATTTGAAAACATGCAATGTTTATGGTGTGAATCTCTCTTAAAATTCATATATTTTATAGAATTAAGATTTACTTGCATTATTGTTTAATAATAATTTTTGCTAGCATATATATAAAACTATATGATTATAATAATATAACTAAACTTGATATTAAGTATATAAAGTTATAGACTTTTTAACAATAATATGTTATATTTGCTAAAAATTTTAAGATTATGGAGTAAATATCATGAAACATTCATTTCAAACTGAAATCAATCAATTATTAGACTTGATGATACATTCGCTTTATTCTAATAAAGAGATATTTTTAAGAGAATTGGTATCAAATGCCTCTGATGCACTAGATAAGCTTAATTATCTCACACTTAGTGATGATAAATTTAAAAGTATTGAGTTTAAACCACAAATAAAAATTACATTTAATGAAGAAAAAAAGCTCTTAAGCATCGAAGACAATGGTATTGGTATGAATGAGAGCGAACTTATTGAGAATCTAGGGACTATAGCAAAAAGTGGAACAAAAGGTTTTTTGAACGCTTTAAGTGGTGATAAAAAGAAAGATTCTATGCTGATAGGGCAGTTTGGTGTAGGATTCTATTCTAGTTTTATGGTAGCAGACAAGGTTATTGTTACTTCCAAAAAAGCATTAGAAGATAAAGCGTTTTCTTGGATTAGCGATGGAAAAGGTGAGTATGAAATCCAAGAATGTATAAAAGATAGTTTTGGAACAAAAATAGATCTTTATTTAAAAGATGATGCTAAAGAATACGCAAATAGATGGAGAATTGATAGCTTAATCAAAAAATATTCTGATCATATCGCATTTCCAATCATCCTGTCTTATGATGAAAAACAAACAAAAGAAGATAAAAGTGAAGAAATTATTCACAAAGAAGAGCAAATCAATAAAGCAAAGGCACTTTGGAAGATTCCAAAAAATGAATTAAGTGAAGATGATTACAATGAATTTTATCAGAATCTTAGCCATGATAATACAAAACCACTTAGCTATATACATAATAAAGTGGAGGGTTCTTTAGAATATACTACATTATTTTATATTCCTTCTCGCGCACCATTTGATTTGTTTAGAGTGGATTATAAATCGGGTGTAAAACTCTATGTAAAAAGAGTATTTATTACTGATGATGATAAAGAATTATTACCTCAATATTTGCGATTTATACGAGGTATTATAGATAGCGAGGATTTACCACTAAATGTCAGCCGTGAGATATTGCAGCAAAATAAGATTCTAGCAAATATAAAATCTGCATCTACAAAGAAGATTCTAAGTGAAATTGAGAATCTCTCAAAAGATGAAGAAAAATACAAAACTTTTCATAATGAATTTGGAAAGCTTCTAAAAGAAGGGCTTTATAGTGATTATGAAAATAAAGATAAATTATTAAATCTTTGCAGGTTTGCTACTACAAAAGGTGAGTTTGTATCGCTTAGCACATATAAGCAAAGGGCTAAAGATGAAAATATTTATTATATTATAGGTAGCGATTTGGAGCTATTAAGAAATTCACCACTATTAGAAAAATATACAAAAGATGATATTGAAGTTTTATTGTTAAATGATGAAGTTGATAGCTTTATTATGCCTTCTTTAGGAGAATTTGAAGGATTAAAGTTTAAAGATGTAGCTATGGAAGACAATAAAGATGAAATTAGTAAAGAAATAGCTGATGAATATAAAGATTTTTTAGATAAAACAAAAGGTATCTTGGAAGGAAAAATAAAAGATATAAGGTTATCAACTAGATTAGATAAATCTCCAAGTTGTGTTATTAGCGAGGGGAGCAATCCTATGATGGAGCAGCTAATGCGTCAAATGGGACAAGAGGTGAAAGAAGAATCGCCAATATTTGAGATAAATCCAAATCATGCAATCATTAAAAAACTAAAAGATTTAAAAGATGATGAAAAGCTAAAAGATATTATTTTTATATTATTTGATAGTGCGAAGTTGCTAGAAAAAGGTGGCATAAATGACGCAAACAGCTTCTCTCAAAGAATTAATAATCTTATTATGATGAGTGTTTAGTTTGTTTTTATAAAAAGAAGGTAGAATCTTAACCCTATATCAATAATTAAAGGATTTAAATGATAAAAAAATTTTTATTATTATCGGCTGTATTATTAAGTAGTTTATTAGCTGGTTCATTTGAAGATAATATAAAAAATTTAATCGAAAAGCAAACTAGCGCTAAAGTAAATGTAGTAAATAGTGTAGATTTAAAAGATAGCAAAAATTTAAAAATGGTGATTGTTGAGGTTGCAGATGGAAGTGCGCAAAGAATTCCTATGTTTGTAACAAGTGATGGTGGCACTATCATAGGATTATCAAATATATTTTTTACTGCATCAAAAGCAGATGAAGATATAGTAAGCAAGGCTATTGATGAAACTATGGCTCATAACGAAAGTGGTCAAAAAGAAGCAGCTGGAAAGCTAATTGAAGCTTTATCACCAGATCAATATATCACTTTAAAATCAAGTGCAAAAAACCCAAAGACTTATTTTATTGTAGCTGATCCAAATTGTGGATATTGCAAAGAGGAATTAAGAAATATTGAAGATAGATTGAAAACTCATAATGTAAATATGGTTATTGTTGGTATTTTGGGTGAAGATTCTCAAAAGAAAGCTGCATATTTAGTAGATAAGATTAAATCAAGTATGAGTGAAAAAGATAAATTACAAGGTATTAAAGAAGTATTTTCATCAAATTTTAAAGCTCCAGCAAAGATTGATACAAGTAAAATTGCTGCAACTACAGAATCTTTATTTAAGACTGGCGCAATTCGTGGAGTTCCTTATATCTACGAAAAATAAATCTCTTTTGCACAATTGTGCAAAAGAATCTTCTATCAAATAATTTTTTACTTTCATTGATTTTTAATCTAAATATTTTTATCACTAAATTAATATTATTGCTAATTTTATAAAATATTTTTATAACATTGACATTATTAGACTAAAGTATTATAATAGTTTTATATATAATTAATTTGAAGGATATAATATGAATATTTTTGAAAAATTAACTAATCAGTTTAGAGAAATTATTGACAATGCAATATCTCTTGCATTAAATAATAAAAATCAAGAAGTTGATTGCGGGCATTTTGTAATGGCTTTATGTGTGAATTCAAATTCGATTTTAAATACAGCATTAAATTCTATGAATATACAAAAAGATGCACTTCTTTTAGAAATCAAAAGCTTAGTTGATTCATATCCAAAAAGCTCAAATGTGAGTAAAGAAAATATTACTATTTCAAAATCATTACTTGAGAGTATCAATCTAGCAGAAGGTTATGCAATCCAAAATGGTGATACTTATGTATCTATAGATGCGTGGATTATTGCAAATATCACTAAAAATGAAGGACTAAATAAGATTTTTAAAAAGTATCTTGATATAAATGAATTGATAAAAACTTTGCAAAGTATGAGAAATGGTGCAAAAATACAGACAAGTAGTGGAGATGAGAATCTAGATAGTTTGGCAAAGTTTGGTATTGATCTTACAAAAAAAGCATTAGATGGACAACTTGACCCAATAATAGGAAGAGATGAAGAAATCACTAGAATGATGCAGATTCTTATACGAAAAACAAAAAATAATCCAATCTTGCTTGGAGAACCTGGAGTTGGTAAAACTGCTGTAGTAGAGGGGTTGGCTCAAAAAATTGTAAAAAAAGATGTTCCGCTTTCTTTACAAAATAAAAGACTAATAGCACTTGATATGAGTGCATTGATTGCTGGTGCAAAATATCGCGGTGAGTTTGAAGATAGATTAAAAAGTGTAGTTGATGAAGTAAAAAAGAATCAAAATATTATTTTATTTATTGATGAAATACATACGATTGTAGGAGCAGGAGCAAGTGAAGGTTCAATGGATGCTGCAAATATACTAAAGCCTGCACTTGCACGTGGTGAAATGCACACAATAGGTGCTACTACACTAAAAGAATATAGAAAATATTTTCAAAAAGATGTTGCATTACAAAGAAGATTCCAGCCAATAAATCTTGATGAACCAAGTCAAAATGAAGCGTTGCATATGCTTCGTGGTATAAAAGAAAAATTAGAAGCACATCATAATGTAACGATACTAGATTCTGCACTTGTGGCTGCAGTGAGGCTTTCATCAAGATATATTGTAGATAGATTTTTACCAGATAAAGCTATTGATTTGATAGATGAAGCAGCAAGTGAAATTCGTATGCAAATAGAATCTTCACCTGCTAAATTGCTTGCAGTAAAAAGAAAAATAGAGAATCTTGAAGTGGAAAAAGAAGCATTAAATATGGAGGAAAATAAAAACAAAGATAGGATTGATGAGATTGTAAAAGAGCTAGAAAATACAAAAGAAGAGCAGGCTAGACTTGAATTGCAATTTAAAAATGAAAAATCTATTTTTGAGGAAATTGCAAATATCAAAAGCCAAATAGATTCTTATAGAATAGAAGCAGAACTTGCTAAAAGAAATGGTGATTATAATAAGGCAGCAGAAATTGACTATGGAAAGATTCCAGAGTTAGAGGCAAAAAATAAAGAACTAGATAATAGATGGCAGGAGCTATCAAAACAAGGGACTTTATTAAAAAATGCTGTAACAGAAGAAAGTATTGCTGAAGTTGTAAGTAAATGGGTGAAGATTCCAGTTCAAAAAATGCTCTCTAGCGATAAAGAAAAGATTCTAAATATAGAATTGCAATTGCAAAAAAGTGTAGTTGGGCAAGATGAAGCTTTGAGTGCGATTTCAAAAGCAATAAAACGAAATAAAGCAGGGCTAAATTCTGCTAATCGACCAATCGGTAGCTTTTTGTTTCTTGGTCCAACAGGTGTTGGTAAAACTCAAAGTGCAAAAAGCCTTGCAAATTTCTTATTTGATAGTGAGAGCGCGCTTATTAGAATTGATATGAGTGAATATATGGAAAAACATGCAGTAAGTAGATTGGTAGGTGCGCCTCCAGGGTATGTAGGATATGATGAAGGTGGTCAGCTAACAGAAGCAGTTAGACGCAAACCTTATAGTGTAGTGCTTTTTGATGAGGTTGAAAAAGCCCATCCAGATGTATTTAATCTATTATTGCAAGTTTTAGATGATGGAAGATTAACTGATAATAAAGGTGTTGTTGTTGATTTTAGAAATACGATTATTATTTTAACATCAAATATTGCAAGTGATAAAATCATGGAAATAGAATCTAAATTAGAGCGTAAAAGTGCTGTAATGAATGACTTAAAGCATTATTTTAAGCCAGAGTTTTTAAATCGCCTTGATGATATTATCATTTTTAATCCTTTGGGAAAAGATGAGATTATAAAGATTGTAGATATTATGTTTGGGCATATTGCAAAATTGGCAGCTACAAAAAATATCAAGATTTCATTAGATTCTAGTGCAAAAGAATTGATTGCAGATATTGGATTTGACCCTGTATTTGGCGCTAGACCTCTAAAAAGAGCATTG
Source organism: Helicobacter sp. MIT 99-5507 (assembly GCF_003364295.1). NCBI lineage: Bacteria > Pseudomonadati > Campylobacterota > Epsilonproteobacteria > Campylobacterales > Helicobacteraceae > Helicobacter > Helicobacter sp. MIT 99-5507. Next base: position 15,523 of record NZ_NXLO01000002.1, on the reverse strand, counting down.
CAAGAAGAGATTGAAGATTTATTATCAATGATGATATTAAAAGATGAAGTTAATGAAAACTCGCATATAGAATTCTATGCCAAAGATGACAAGATTCTAGCAAGAGAGCTTTAAAGCTCTATTTGCAATTTAATTGCACCATTACATCAATTGTAATTCTAGTTGTATCTAGAATCGGAGCAGATACTGGAGCAGATGATCTATTTGCAGTAATAGAAGAATCTGCCATTGCCATAGCTTTAAATGTTATTGGACCTGCTCTTAGATCCTCATCATAACTTATATTACTTGATCTGCATTGTCTATTTAGAATATTTGAGTATTTATTCTCAATTTTTACTATCTTTTCTATAAATTCATCAAATAAATCATCTTTTGTTTGTTCTATTTCATCTTCTGTGATTCTATAATTTATACTTGGTTGCGGAAGTGATAATAATTTATTTTGTGAGATGATGTTATTTATATTTGATAAAAGATTGTTATATGTGTTTAAATCATCTTTTAGAAATTTGCAATTAAGATTGAAATCGACATTTTGTCCTATTGTTTTCCTCGTATCTTTTTCATAACTAATAATTGGTGTAATCGAAAAGCTACCACCTTTACATATTTTGCTACTTTGTGCTTCATTGATGACACTATTTAGTGTATTTGTGATTTTTTCTCTATCACTATTTTTTAATTCACCTATATTTCTAAGTGTAGATGAGCTATCTACTTCTATATTTACAAATAAGAATTTTGGTTCTATTTCTTTGCTTGCTGTAAATTTTTTTGTGATGATTAAATCATTTGCAAAAATGATATTTATAAATATACTTGCTAGTAATATAAATCTCATTTCATCTCCTTTAGTGTTATTAGGTTTATTTCATTTTGAGTTCCGATTCTGCCATAAGTTACTGCTAAATGAGAACCTTGCGATATATATAATTGAATATTGTTTATAGGTTTTAGTCCATATAAAAATGGATTATTAAGATATGCAAGAATTGTAAAAGGAAAGATTTGTCCGCCATGCGTATGCCCGCTAAATACTAAATCAATATCAGAATCTAATTCATCAATGATATTTGGTTGATGTGAGATTAGAATCTTTGGCAAATCATCATTTGTATTTTTTAATGCCTCATTTATATTTGGCTCTAAATATCCAACTCTTCTTCCCATCAAATCACTAATTCCAATAAGATTGATATTATCATCTATAATTACACTTGAATTCACAAGCGATGTGATATTGCTAAATTTACTCATAATCTCAAGACTTTTATTTGCATCAAATATAAATTCATGATTGCCAAGCACAAAATATACGCCATATTTTGCATTCAAATCTTTGAGTAGTAGAATCTTATCTTTTATCACATTTTCATAGCTATCTATAATATCGCCTCCTAATATGATAATATCTGGATTTGTAGAGTTTGCTAGATTGATAGTATTTTGTATTTTTTCTTTGCTTATTAGATTTGATATATGTAAGTCTGATAAAAATAAAATCTTTATATCTTTTTTTAGATTTTTTATTTCTATTGTTTGTTCTACTATTTTTGGGGTTTTGTTTGCTTCATAGATTCCATTGATAACCCCTAAAGGCAACAAACAAAGTAGAATCTTGCTAATTAATACATTTGGAAATGGTTTTATAAATCTACCAATAATTAAAAATATGATATTTAGAATCCCAAGTGTGCATAATAAAAGTGCAATTAAAATCGATATAGATAAGATTATTACGATTGTATCTGGCAATGTTGTATTTCTAATCAACATAACATATACAATAAGTATTATAAAATTTAAAATTAAAAGTGCTATGCTTATTAATCTAAATTTTAAATTTTTGCTTATATGTTTTATAAGTGCATTGTAGCCTATTAGATGAAATATACCAAAACAGCAAATTGCAAAAATAAAAAACATGCTCATTCTTAAAATTTCCTTTGAAAAAAAATAATTAAATAATAACTTTTGTGAGTATAATATAAAATTTTAAAGTTAATAGCAAAGTCTAGGAGTGTTTTTGCAGATAGGAATTTTATTTTTGATTATTTTATTTTTTGGCGGTTGTGCGACAAAAGAAGCTATATTAGATTCTAATATAGATGATTTATCATTATCACAACGTGCAGTAATGTATATTAGTGATAATAAAGAAATAGCAACTAGTAATTTTTCACTAAAACTAAGGGAAGAATATTTAGATAAATATTTTTCTGTATGGAATAAAGACTTTGTCCCTCCAAGCAAAGAAGATGTATTTTGGGGATTATCTAGCAAGAGAGGTTTTGGAGAATCTAAAAGATATCATAGTGATGGATTCTTAGATGAATTGAGATTGAATGCTGATGTAGATTCTTATCCTAGTAAAAATGATTATGCAATCATGGTAAAAACTGCCAATGTTCGTGTTTTACCTACAATTAAACCTAGATTTTCAAAACAAGATGGATATCCATTTGATAGATGGCAAAATTCTTTGATTTTTGCTTGGACACCTATTAGAATCTTGCATGAAGATAAAACAAAAGAATGGTTGCTTGTGCAAAGTGCATTTGTGTCTGGTTGGGTAAAATTTGATGAGGTTGCAAAAATTAGTAAAAAAGATATGAATAATTTAATGCATACTAGAGATTTTGTAGTGCCAATCAAAGATAGAATCCCGCTTTATCACAAAGATAAATTTGTGGTAAATGCAAGAATAGGAATGTTATTTCAAAAAATAGATAATAAGATATATGGTTATTATCGCAATAACGAAGGGTTGGCAATAAAGATTCCACTTTCTTTTGATACAAATTTATTTAGCAAATTTCCTCTTGCTTTCACTCAAAGCAATATTGCAAATCTAGCAGATTCTCTAAATCTAGAAAACTATGGCTGGGGTGGAATGTATGAAAATAGAGATTGTTCTGCTTTTATAAGAGATGTATTGATGAATGTAGGTATTTTTTTGCCACGCAATTCTCTAGCCCAAGTAAATACAGCAAAATCATCTCCATATAGCACATATATAACACTCCCAAAAGATAATGATGAAAAAATAGAGATAATTAAGAAGAGCGCATTGCCTTTTAGGACGATTTTTTGGCTAAAAGGTCATATTATGTTATATATTGGCGAGTATAATAATCAACCTATCGTGATGCACGATGTTTGGGCAGTGAATTCAAGTAAAGGATTGAATATATTAGGTGGAATTAGCATTACTACACTCATTCCAGGGAATGAACAAAATGGTATAAATCCGCCGCCTAGCCTTCTTGATAGAATTGAGGCTATGAATATTATTGTTAAATAATAGTAATTATGTTAGATTTTGATTTTAATACTTGGAGGATTTTGTGATTAAGATTTTAGTCCCATTGATATTTTTTGTTTGCAATATATTTGCAAGTGAGAAAATAAATGTAAGTGTTAGTGTGATACCACAAAGCTATTTTGTGAAGCAAATTGCAGGTGATTTGGTAAATGTCAATGTAATGGTGCAAAAAGGAAAAAGCCCAGAGACTTATGAGCCAACAATAAAACAATTACAAGAATTATCAAATTCAAAAATTTATTTTGGTATTGGTATGCCTTTTGAAGATGCGTGGCTTGATAGATTTAAATCTGTAAATCCAAATATGCAATTAATAAAACCTCTACCAGATGGAATCCTAGATAAATATAATAAAAAATATGATATCAATCATCACTCACATCATGAACATTCACATGATGAACATGAACATCACAATCACCCACCTCATATATGGTTATCATTTGAGTTGTCGAAACTTCATGCTAAGCAAATTGCTGATACTTTAATAAACATAAATCCAAAAAATACACAAATCTATAAAGAAAATCTACAAAATTTCATCGATAAAATAGATAATTTATATAATAGGTTTAAAATTGTATTTGCAGATTCTAAAAAATCATTTTTAGTATTTCACCCAGCATGGAATTATATAGCAAATGAACTTGGGCTTAGTGAATATGCAATAGAAGAAGATGGGAAAGAAGCTAAAATTGCTCATAGGCGAGATATATTGGAGATTATAGAGAAAAATAATATAAAGGTGATGTTTATACAGCCGCAGTTTTCACAGAAAAATGCATTAACTATAGCAAAAGAAGCAGGAATTGAAGTGAAACTTGCTGATCCGCTTAGTTATGATTGGCTTGAAAGTCTAGAACATTTTTTAAATGAGATAGCAAATAATTAGGTATTAATTTTAATGGATAATATTTTAGTATGTGAGAATCTAAGTTTTAGATACGATAAAGATATTGTATTAAACAATATCAGCTTTACACTAAGAGATGGTGATTTTTTGGCAATCATTGGTCCTAATGGCGGTGGAAAAAGCACATTAGCAAAGATTCTGCTAAATTTATTAAAACCTACTTCAGGACTAATTAAATATCCACAGATTTCTTTGTTTAATAAAGATTCATTAGTTGGATATACACCACAAGATACAAGCATCAACAAAGATTTTACTATACAAGCTTTTGATGTTGTCCTAATGGGCTTTTTGGAGAAAAGGTTATTTGGATACAAAATAACAAAGCAGGACAAAAAGGAAGCTCTTGAGATTATGGAAAAACTAGGTATTGCTGATATTAGATTTAGAAAAATTGGTGATTTATCAGGTGGGCAAAGACAGAGAGTTTTGATTGCTAGAGCATTATGCGGGAATCCAAAATTGCTTATATTTGATGAGCCTACTTCAAGTATAGATTTACCAACTAAACAAGAAATCTATAAATTATTAAAAGAGATAAATTCTAGCCATACTATAATAGTCATAACTCATGATATTTCTAACTTGCTTGAATATGCAAGCAATATATTATTTATAAATAAAGAATTATTAAGTTTTGAGGGTTTGCAAGATAATATAGATATTGATAGGTATTTTTGCAAGATTACAAATCAGCATAGAAATACTAATTAAAGTAGGGGTTTTAAAATGGAAAATGATTTTGATGTTGTAATTATTGGTGGCGGTGTATCGGGTTGTGCAACATTTTATACTCTTAATGAATATACAAATATAGGGAAAATTGCATTACTTGAGAAATGTGACAAATTAGCTAGCATTAGCTCTAGTTCAAAGGGCAATTCTCAAACTATACATGATGGCTCAATTGAGACAAATTATACTGCATTAAAGGCTGCTAAAGTCAAGATTGCTGCAGATAAAGTAAAGCATTATGCTCTATCTAAAGGATTGCAAAATAAAGCCATATTTAAAATGCAAAAAATTGCTATTGGAGTTGGTGATAAAGAATGTGAATTTATGGCAAAAAGACATGAAGAATTTAAAGATATTTTTGAGGGTTTGCAGTTTTTTAGTAAAAATGAAGTAAAAAAGATTGAACCAAAAGTCATAGAAGGGTTAGATGGAAATGATAGGGTTGAAAATATCGTAGCATCTGGGTATCTAGAATCTTGGTGTGCAATGAATTTTGAAAAATTGAGCCAAAGTTTTATAGAAGAAAGTGAAAAATCAAACAAAAATAGTAAAGTATTTTTAAATTTTAAAGTAGTAAAAATAAAAGAAAATTCTAGCGGTGGATACACAATCACTTCAAAAGATAATAGAGAAATTCATGCAAAATTTGTACTTGTTAATGCAGGCTCGTATTCGCTTCCTTTAGCACAACATTCAGGATATGGCAAGGATTTGGCTTGTTTGCCTGTTGCGGGTAGTTTTTATTTTGTTCCTGGCACTTTATTAAAAGGGAAAGTATATGCAGTGCAGAATCCAAAATTGCCATTTGCAGCGCTACATGGTGACCCAGATATAGCACTTAGTGGTGTTACTAGACTTGGACCTACTGCACTTGCCATGCCAAAGCTAGAGCGCTCAAAATATCTATTTGGAAATATTAATAGTGAATTATTGACAATTGATTTTAAAGTTGCTGCTATGCAAGTTTTATTTGGTTTGTTAAAAGATAGTGATATTAGAAATTATGTTTTTAGAAATATGTTTTTTGAAGTGCCATATTTTGGTAAAAGAGTTTTTATCAAAGATGCAAGAAAAATTATCCCATCACTAAAATTAGAAGATTTAACTTATGCAAAAGGTTTTGGTGAAGTGCGTCCGCAAGTAATTGACATGAGTGCAAAAAAATTAGAATTAGGTGAAAAAAAGATATTGACAAACAAAGGAATAACTTTTAATATGACACCATCACCTGGGGCAACAAGCTGCCTTGGAAATGCAGAAATAGATACTTTAGAGATTGTAAAATATCTAAATAAAACATTTGATATTGAGAGATTCTACAAAGATTTAAATGTGATGAAATAGTGCAGATTGAATATTAATTGCTTTATATAATAAAAAAAAGTAGAATAAGCAATTTTTAATATCATTTGTGGATTGAAGTATGCCAAAAATAAAACATTTTTTATCACTTAAAGATTTGAGTAAAGATGAGATTTTACGCATTGTAAATATTAGTGTTAAGATAAAAGAGAATCGTTTAAATGGAAATAAGATTCAGCCATATTTTAAAGATAAAACTTTGGCTATGATATTTGAAAAAAGCTCAACAAGAACTAGAATAAGTTTTGAGATTGGTGCTTATGAGCTAGGCGGGATGGCACTATTTCTATCAAACAAAGAGATACAGCTAGGGCGAGGAGAGAGCATAAAAGATACAGCTAGGGTCATTTCATCCATGGCTGATATGATTATGATACGCACATTTGAACATTCTAAAATAGAAGAATTTTCTCTATTTTCAAGTAAGCCTGTGATAAATGGTCTTAGCAATGAATATCATCCTACCCAGCTAATAGCAGATTATATAACTATGCTTGAGTGTGGCATTGGTGTTAGTGATAAAGAATCTTTGAATCTAAAAAAACCTATTGTATGCTATATCGGGGATGGAAACAATATGGCTCATTCTTGGCTTATGCTTAGTGCAAAACTTGGATTTGAGCTTCGCATAGCTACACCAAAAGGATTTGAAGTCAATCGTGATATTTTAAATCTAGCGCTAGATTTTGCAAAATCTAGTGGTGCAATTATCAATATCACAAATAATCCATTAGATGCAGCGAAAAATGCAAATGTAATAACAACTGATACTTGGGTATCAATGGGGCAAGAAGAAGGAAAAGAAGAAAAAGTTAAGCAATTTAGTGGATTTTGTGTAGATTCTGGTATTATGAGTTTAGGTGATAATGCAATATTTTTACATTGTTTGCCTGCATATAGGGGATATGAAGTCGTTGATGAAGTCATAGAATCTAGTAGTAGCAAGGTATTTATTGAAGCAGAAAATAGACTTCATGCACATAAAGGTATAATTACATTTTTAGAGGAAGAAAATTGGAAAAAATAGATACAGATTTTACAATCACTATCAAAAAAAGTTCTTTGCAATCTACTCCATATAGTGTTAAAATCGGTGATTATGATTATGTGTTATTATTAGATAGTGAATATAGAAAAATGCAAGAAATAATAAAAATAAATCATGAAGCATTGATGTTTAAAAGTTTGGAAAAAGAGATTTTACAAGAAATGCCAAGAGATTTTGATGATGTTTTTATCGTTGCAAAAACGCTGCTTAAGAGTATTCAATCCAAAAAAAAGAATCTAACAATCTATGATATTAAAAAAGTTGTTAAAGAAATTAAGATAAATTATCCAAATTTGTTTATAAACATTGATGAATATTTCAAAGATATGAATATTAATTCTTAAAAGCGAAATTTTTATGATTGATTTTGAAAAATTTGCCAAATATAGCAAACCAGGTCCAAGATATACGAGCTACCCAACAGCATTAGAATTTAATGAAAGTTTTAATGCTGCTTCATATATAGAATCTTTAGAGCGAAATATACATTTGCCATTATCTTTATATGTTCATTTACCATTTTGTAAAAGTGCTTGTTATTTTTGTGGTTGTAGCGTGGTTTATACTAGCAAAGAAGATAAAAAACAAGAATACATCAAATATCTTCAAAAAGAAATTACTTTGCTAAAGCAGTATATTGATAGCAGCAGAGAAATATTGCAATTTCATTTTGGTGGCGGAACACCTACATTTTATGATGCAAAAAGCCTAGATACTATTCTTAAATCTATTCATAATGTATTTAGTAATTTTTCAAGCAATGCTGAAATAAGTTGTGAGATAGATCCTAGATATTTTAATGAAGAGCAGATGAGGGTATTAAACTCTTATGGATTTAATCGTTTATCTTTTGGTGTGCAGGATTTTGATAGTGATGTGCAAAAAGCTATTCATAGATTCCAGTCATTTGATTTAGTCCAAAAGGCTGTAGAGTTGGCACAAAAATATGGTATAAAATATATTAATTTTGATTTGATATATGGATTACCAAAGCAAAGTTTAGAGAGTTTTAAGACTACTTTAGATTCTGTATTGAAGATTAAGCCAACCAGACTTGCTGTATTTAATTATGCTCATGTTCCTTGGATAAAAAAGACAATGCGAAAAATAGATGAGTTTATGTTACCAGCTCCAGCCACAAAGCTATCGATTTTAGAATATACAATAGATTGTCTAACAAACAATGGTTATAAGATGATAGGAATGGATCATTTTGCATTAGAAAATGATGAATTGTATCAAGCTTCACTAAAAGGTGAATTGAAGCGAAATTTTCAAGGATATACTACAAAAAAACACACACAGACAATAGGGCTTGGTGTAACTAGTATAGGAGAAGGGCATGATTACTATGCTCAAAATCACAAAGACATATCTTTATATATGGAATGTTTAGATAATGGAATCTTACCGATTCAAAGAGGTGTAAAGCTTACAGATGAAGATAGATTGCGAAAAAATATTATTATGAAATTGATGAATAATTTGAGATTAGATATTAGACATATAGAAAATAAATTTGGTATAAATTTCAAAGAGCACTTTAAAGATTCTATAAATGATTTAAAAGAATATGTAAATCTAGGATTGCTAGAGATTACTGATGATGAGATTAAAATAAGCCATACAGGTGGAATGCTAGTTAGGAATATCGTAATGAACTTTGATGAGTATTTAAGAAAAACAAATGCAAATGATAAAAGATTCTCTAAGACAGTTTAGCCATGCTTGATATATCATCTATTAGTTCATCTTGTGTCAAATGTGCCAAATGTGTGCCATCATGCACTATTTATCAAGTAAATAGAGATGAAGTTACATCGCCTAGAGGCTTTGTTGATTTGCTTGGAGTGTATAGTAAAAATAATTTAGATTTAGATAGGAATCTAAAAAATATATTTGAATCTTGTTTTTTATGCACTACTTGCACGACATTATGTCCGCAGTCAATTGATACTGCCTCAATGATACAGCAAAGTAGGATTGATATAGCAGAAAAATTTGGTATAGCTTGGTATAAAAAATTCTATTTTTATTTATTAAAACATAGAAAATTGATGGATTTTGTATTTAGTTTTACTAGTTTTGTTGCACCTTGTGCATTTAAAAAGAGTGGAGATAAATTAAGAAGTAGATTTAATATGTCAAAGTTTGGCAAAAGGACTATTTTCCCTTTTGAAACAAAGAGTTTTTTGCAGAAATACAAAGGATTAATAGAATCTAAAAATAAAAAAAGCAATAAAAAAGTAGCCATTTTTATTGGCTGTCTTAGCAATTACAATTACACGCAAGTAGGGGATTCTCTCTTATTTATATTAGATAAATTAGGTATTGATACTTTTGTACCAAAGCAAGAGTGTTGTGGTGCTCCAGCATATTTTACAGGTGATATTAAAAGTGTATTGTATTTGATTAATAAAAATCTTGATTTATTTGAGAAATTTATTGATGATGTTGATGTAGTCCTTGTGCCTGAAGCGACTTGTGCTGCAATGATTATGGTTGATTGGAAACATGCATTAGAATATTCAAAAGATGCTAAGAATCTAGCTAGATTAAATAAAATCCTGCCAAAATTTCAAATGGCAACTTCTTATTTATACAATCAAACAAATTTACTAGATTTGCTCAAACAATCATCAAAAAATGATATAAAAATCACATATCACGATCCATGTCATGCAAAAAAAGTGCTAAATATCTATAAAGAGCCTAGAATCTTACTTGAACAAAATTATAATTTTGTAGAAATGAAAGAATGCGATAGATGTTGTGGTTTTGGTGGTGTTACAATACAAAGTGAGAAATATCATCTTGCGTATAATGCAGGTAAAGCAAAAGCAAAAAATATAGAAGATTCTAAGGCTAGTATAGTTAGTTCAGAGTGTTCTGCATGTAGAATGCAGCTAAATAATGCACTTGATAATATAGATTCTAATGTAGCTTTTAGACACCCTTTGGAGCTTATCAAGGAGGCATTAAATGAGGTTTGCTAAAAAATTTTTTCATAAAATCAAAAATAGTTTTAATAGAGACATTAATGCAAGATTGGATACTTTGCAGCTATTACATGGAAGAGAACTCTCTTATTATAATAAAAATTTAATAGACTCTAAAATTGGGGGGGGGCAGCCATCATATAGAAGATGGTGAATTTAGGATATATAGCCAAAATGGCGAAGATGGGATTATAGATTTTTTACTACATTTATTAGATTCTAGTTTAGATAATTATCCAAAAGCTTTTATTGAATTTGGTGTTGAAAACTATACAGAATCTAATACTAGATTTTTATTGCAGTTTCGAAATTTTCATGGTTTAGTTATCGATGGTTCTAAAGATAATATAAATTTTATTAAATCAGATTCTATATATTGGAAATATGATTTAGAGGCTATTTGTGCTTTTATCACAAAAGATAATATAAATGATTTAATAAAATCGTATTTAAAAACTAGAGATATTTCTAATGTAACATTGCTAAGCATTGATATTGATGGAAATGATTATTATATTTGGGATAGTATAAATGTAATAGACCCAGCTATTGTTATAATAGAATACAATGCATTATTTGGTAGCACCAAATGCTTATCCGTGCCTTATAAGCAAGACTTTTGCAGATTTGATGCACATTATAGCGGGCTTTATTTTGGGGCTAGCATAAAAGCTTTAATAAGTCTTGGTAAATCTAAAGGATATTGCTTTATTGGCGCAGATTCTAGTGGCACGAATTTATTTTTTATAAAAAATCATTTATATTCTAGCTCTTTAAAGATACATGATTTAGATGAATATTGTAAAAGACATAAAGCTCGTCAAAGTAGAGATAAAAACGGCAATCTTACATATTTATCTCATAATGATAGGTTAAAAGAGATAGAAGGTTTGCCCCTAATTAATCCTTTCTCTTAAAAAACTATAGCTAGGGAGTTTGCAAGGAAGTTTGAAATGATTTGTATTTCCACTATGAATTTCGCTTAGCTCTTTATTATCCTCTAATAATATTTTTTTAAAAATAATAAAATATTTGCCATTTTCTTTATAGATTCTACCAATTTCATTATCTACTATAATAGAATCTATGTATTGTGTATTTAGTGGAAATATTATTTCTTTTGGTTCATTTAATCTTATCGTATATTTGCATACTCCAAATTCTCCATCTTCTCTAATCATAGCATTTACTTGATAGCTTCCATCACTAATTGCACTCATTTGATTTTGTGTATTATTTTTTTCATATGGACGACTTACTATATATCCATCGGTAAATCCACGATTTTTAAGCGTATTTAACTCATCTTGATATATATTTTTTCTACTCTCTCCATTATAAAAATCATCAATTGCCATTCTGTAAGTTCTAGTTGATATTGCAGCATAATATGGTGATTTTGTTCGCCCTTCTATCTTTAACGCACTTATTGCACCAGATTGTAAAATCTCATCTATATGTTGGCTTAGATTTAAATCCTTTGCATTAAAAATATGCGTTCCAATGCCTTCTTCTTCTAAGAGTCTCATCATCACGCCATTGTCAGGATTCCTTACATAATATTCATAATCAAATCTACAATCATTAGCACAGCTTCCACGATTTGGCACTCTACCGCTTTGTAAGCTTGAGATAAGACATCGTCCAGAAAATGCAAAGCACATACTTCCATGACAAAATATCTCAATTTCTAAATTTGGAAGGGCTTTTTTTATCTCCATTGCATCTTTTAGACTTAATTCTCTTGCTGCTACTATTCGCTTTACACCCATTTCATAGAAAACTTCTGCATCAAGAATATTTAAAACATTTGCTTGTGTTGATAAATGCAATGGAATCTTTGGGGCAACTTCTTTGCATAGTCTAATCACCCCTGGAGTTGCCACGATGAAGGCATCCACATTTGTATCACGCATTTTTGCAATATGTTCTCTTAGGATTTTTAGTTGAGAGTTAAAAGGAAAGCCATTTATTGCGGCATATATTTTTTTACCATTATTATGTGCAAAATCTACACCATCTTTAAATGTCTCATATGTGAATTCTTTTCCAGATCTATTTCTAAGAGAAAAATGACTCACACCTCCATATACTGCATCAGCACCATATGTTATTGCAATTTTTAATTTTTCTAAATTCCCAGCAGGTGATAATAATTCTACTTTATTAGCTATTGTTTCTTTCCTAATGAAGAGATTAATTCTTCTATTTCATCGCTACTTGCTACATTGTTTGTTGTATCACCTTGTATATGCGTAGCACTTGAAACTCTTTTATCATCTTCTATATCTGTGTCAAATATAGAGCTTAAATATCTTGAGAGTGTTCTAGTAATATTTACAACCCTTTCTATTTTTTGTCTGTATATATCTTGATATTGCATTATATCCATCGCTTGAAGTATGCAATCTGTAGAATCTATCGTTTTTTCTTCAATTGAAATAATTCGTCTTAGAGAATCATTTGAGGATTCTAAAGATTCTTGAAATGCTTTTATATGTGGAAACTGAATAGATAATTTTTCAAACAGCTTTTTTTGATTTTTTATATGAGTTTTTATTATCTTTAAATCATCTTGCGCACTTTGACTATTTTGACTAATAGATTCTAGCTGATCAAAAACTTGTGAAGCTTTTGCTTCTAAGCCTTTTGTAACATCATCTAATTGATGGACTACTTTATGTTCATTTATTGGAGGCGGTGGTGGCCATTGTTTCGCGGCATCAACTTTGTAATTGTCATTTTTATAATTATCTTTTGTGGCTTTATTATCATTGACAAACGGATTTTCATCTATAGTTTTATTATTTGTCGTATTGTCAATACCATCATCAAATTTGCCTAAAATTAGCTCATTTAATTCTTCTTGCGTCATTATTGCCTCATATTTATAAATTGTATAATTTTATACTTACAAGTCTAAAAATGCTATTAAAGTTATTAAGCTTTATCTTATATAATTCAACTTTGATTTTATTTCAGGTTATAAAAATCCTAAGCAAGTTGGTGTATTTTAAAATGAAAAAAATTTTCTTTCTTTTATTTTTTATTTTGAGTGCAAATCTTTATGCTAAGGTAGATTATTTTAGATTATATGGTGATGTTTTTTCATTTTTACCAGCATTTGCAGGAATCTATACTTTAATAGAACAAGATTATGAAGGGCTAGCTTATCTTGCTATTTCTACTGCTAGCACTCTTGCTACTACATTTGTAATAAAATATAGTTTTGTTGGCATTTCTAAGAAAAATCCAAATTTAGCTAGGATTTCACGCAGACCAAATGGAAAAGATTATGAAGGATTCCCATCAGGGCATACATCAAGTGCATTTTCAGCTGCTGGATTTATGCAAAAACGATATGGATATAAATGGGGGATTCCCACCACCATTTTGGCAACACTTGTTGGAATATCTAGGATTACATCAAAAAAACATACAACACTTCAAGTTTTAGCTGGCGCTGCTCTTGGGTATAGTATGTCATATTTTATTACAAAGCAAAGAGATGATATGAATATTTTAATTGATATTGAACAAAGGGAAGCAAAAAATGGTTTTAAACAGCAGTATTATGGATTATCATTTAATATGGTATTTTAAATAATAAATATTTGGTTAGATTAGGAATTTACTTGGAGATATTATCATTTCAATTCATTCAATTTGCATTATTATCGGCTCTATTGGTTTCAATTTGTGGTGGCATTGTAGGCTCAATCATCGTTTCAAATAAAACCGTTTTTTTAAGTGGTGGTGTGGCACATAGTGCATTTGGTGGAGTTGGGATTGCTCTTTATTTTGGTTTTAATGTCATGCTTGGAGCTGCAATCACAAGTATTTTGATGTCAATATTACTTATATATTTCATCATTAATAAAAAGAAAAATATCGATTCATTTATCGCAGCAGCTTGGGCATTTGGTATGGCTCTTGGTGTGATTTTGATTGATATTACTCCCGGATATGGGATAGATTTGACAAGCTATTTATTTGGCTCGATTCTTGCTGTAGGCAAAATCGACATTATCATTATTGGTATATTTGATATATTGCTTATTACTTTTGTTTATTTATATTATAGAGAGATTCTAGGAATCTTATATGATGAGACATTTTGTAAATTAAAAAATATCAATATTAATATTTTCTTATTTTTTATTTATATATTTGTATCGCTTGGGATTGTTATGAGTATGAATATAGCAGGATTGATATTAGTTCTTGCGATACTTAGTATTCCTGCATATATCGCAAGTATGTTTGTTAGTTCGCTTAGTAAGATGATGGTATTGTCTTTTATTTTATCATTGATGTTTATTTGTATTGGCTTTTTTGTGAGTTATTATTATAATTTAAGCATAGGTGCTTGTGTGGTCATGAGTGCTATATTTGGTATGATACTTAGTAGTATTTTAAAAATAATTTTAAGGAAATGTAATGGATAAAAATATGCAAGAAATAGAGAAAAAAGCCCTTAGGGCTATAAAAATATCGATAGCTTCTATTGCAATATCAATATTTTTAGGGATATTATCTCTTTGGGTTTTACTAAATCAAGTAACCATTAGTGTTGGTATAGATAAAAAATTGATACAAATTGAAAAGCAAATACAAGATATGCAAAAACCTAAAAGCATAGAATCTAGCAAATTAGAATCTAATTAGATGATGTGATATTTTAATATTTGGTTTTATTTTTATAAGTAAGTCTAGATTCTAAGCTTTTCAAGCCTAGAATCTATATGAAGTCTTAGAACTTTACAGCTCCAGTTGTAGCAAGATGGATTATTCTATTTGATCCACTTGGATAAGATTCTTTTAGAGCTTTGCAGAATGTTCCCCCATTATTACCATTAGTAGTAGTTGCAGGCATTTTGTTTGGATCAAATGTTAGGTTTCCTGTAGTTGTATCTAAAATAATTATAGCCCCACATCCGCCAGTTTGCGCTCCTTGAGCATTTTGTACATTTCCAAGTGGCTCGATTCCATTACGATTATTACCATTATTTACGGTCCATCTACCTCGATCAAGCCCACCTGTATCTATCATCCAATCACCCCATGAACTAAATCCAGTAGGAGTTGATGCTGTAGGGTCTAGATTTTCTGCAAAGACTCTTGCAGGGATTGCTTTT